>DALTYF010000076.1 GCA_029986195.1 Methanocorpusculum sp.
TACGGAAAAGTCAGCGCCGGTGGTGCACCGGAAAACCCCGGAAAGATCCGGGAAGTTCGCAGAACTATCGCACGCATTAAGACTGAACAGACCAAGCGTCAGGCATAAGTTGTCTTATGATCACACCACAATCGATCCTGCAGCATGAGCTGATCGGGTTATATGCGGTTGTGGTGCGGTCACGCAACAAAACACAGGAGGGAATATGTGGTTTCATCGTCGATGAAACCAAAAATACTCTTTCCCTTCGTTCAGGGAATGGGATTAAGTGCTTGGAGAAACAATATATATTACTCCGGGTAACCCTCCCGGATAGTGTTGAAGTTGTAATAGACTGCTCAGGCTTGTCTGTTTCTCCAGCGCGACGTGTTAAAGCGAGGGCGTGAGCCCAGAGCAGCGAGACCGTTATGTCCCGTTTACCGGGTGCGTGACGTGCGAGCTATGCGCGTAAGATGAGGGTTAAATATGGCAAAAAATATCGGCTTAAATGTTGCAGCCCCAGAAAAGGACTGTGACGACGTAAACTGCCCATTCCACGGCAACTTACCGGTACGCGGCCAGGTGATTACCGGTAAGGTCGTGAGTGAGCGCATGCAGGGGACCGTTGTCGTCGAGCGGAACTACCTTCACTTTGTCAAGAAATATGACAGATATGAGAAGCGCAGTTCCAAAATCCACGCACACATGGCTCCGTGCCTCGACGCCAGAATCGGCGACGAGGTCAAGATTGCAGAGTGCAGACCATTGAACAAGACAACCTCCTATGTTGTTGTTGAGGTGACCCGGGCATGAGAGGTTTAACTTCCAAGATCCCGCGCGCACTTCAGACCGGCTCCAAGATGGTTTGTGCAGACAACACGGGCGCCCGTGTTGTTCAGATTGTTTCCGTTTTCGGATACCACGGTGTGAAGAACCGGCAGCCGAAGATGGGTATCGGAGACCTTGCCACAGTATCTGTGAAGAAGGGAACTCCTGATATGAAGAGAAAGCTTGTAAAAGCAGTTGTTGTCCGTCAGAAGAAGGAGTTCCGCCGCCCGAACGGCCTGCGTGTTTCCTTTGAAGAGAACGCAATGATCCTCTTAAATGATAACGGTGACCCGCGCGGTACCGATATCAAGGGACCGGTTGCACGTGAAGTTGCAGAGCGGTTCCCGAAGGTCGGATCGATGGCAACGATCATTATCTAAGGTGAAAAACATGGCACGTATTGCAAGCATTCAGCCGAGAAAACAGAGAAAGTTCCGGTACAACGCACCTATCCACGTTCGTGGAGCGTTCTTACACGCAACTCTCGCTGATGATCTCCGTAAGAAATATGGCAAGCGCAGTTTCCGTGTTGTCACCGGTGACACCGTAAAAGTGCTCCGCGGCGAGTTCGCAGGCACCGAAGCTGTTGTTGACAAGGTCGATGTGAAGAACACAAAGGTTCTTGTTCACGGTGTTGCAGTGAAGAAGGCAAACGGCGAGGATGTTCCAAGACCGATTGATCCTTCCAAAGTGATGATCACCAAACTGAATCTGAAGGACGCAAAACGCGTTGCACGTCTTGAGGTGAAGGCATAATGACTCGTACAAAGCGTATGACAGCACCGGACGCATGGCAGATCGCCCGCAAGGAAAGCAAGTATGTCGTGAGTCCGGCACACGGCCCGCACGATGCATCCGCTCTTCCGATCGGCATCTGGATCCGCGACCACATGCACCTCGCCCAGAACACGAAAGAGGTCAAGAAGATCCTTCACGACCGCAATGTTGTTCTGAACGGCAACGTGGTGACCGATGAGCACATCGGTATTGATGTCTTTGACATCATCAGCTTCCCAACAATCGACAAGCATTACATGATTCTTGTCGATGCAAAGGGACGCCACACAGAGTATGAGATCTCTTCCGATGCAGCAAAGATCCAGCTGGTCAAAGTCGCAAACAAGACAACTCTTGTCGGCGGCAAGACTCAGATCAATCTGACCAGTGGAGCAAACTTCATTGGTGACAACATCTACAAAGGCAAGGATTCCCTTGTTATCGGTCTTGTCGGCGATGACAGATTTGTTGTTCAGCAGCACTTCCCGTTCGCAGTCGGTAACATGGCCGTTATCATTGGCGGTCAGCATACGATGAAGACCGGAAAGATCGTTGAGATTCAGATTCAGCAATCGTCTCTTTCGAACCGTGTCATCCTTGAGGATGCAAATGGTGAGAAGTTCGAGACCATTGAAGACTACGTCTACATGGTCGGAACCTCCGAGTCTTTCCTTTCCACCTGGGGTGTTGACGCATGAGCGACATGCAGAAACCGTTTGTGGCAAAGGTTGTTGTGCACATGGGTGTCGGCGAGGCAGGCGAGCGGCTTGTCAACGCGGAAAACATCATGGCAGACCTTACCCAGGGTTCCAAGCCGATTCGTTCTTATGCAAAGAATACGCTTCCGGCTTTCGGTGTCCGCCGTGGTCAGCCGATCGGCTGCAAGGTTACCCTTCGCGGCGAAAAGGCTACGACGTTCCTTGCAACGGCATTAAAGACGTATGCGGTGGAGAATGTTCTTCACGCACGCCAGTTTGATGCTACCGGTAACTTCGGTTTCGGTATTGAGGAACACACGGACTTTCCGGGTCAGGCATATGACCCGAAGATCGGTATCTATGGTATGGATATTATCGCAGTTATCGAGAAGAAAGGTACGAGAACGGCACGCAGAAAGATCCAGCAGAAGAAGCTCAACACGAAGCTGCATGTGACCCGTGAGGAGTCCATGGCATTTGTGACTGAGACTTTCGGTATTGAGGTGGAGTAATATGGCAGCAAAAGACAACGGCAAGGTCCAGCAGAAAAAGTATGGTCGTGGTGCAAACCAGTGCCAGCTTTGCGGACGCAAGCAGGGACTTGTGCGCAGATACAACATTTACTTCTGCCGTCAGTGCTTCCGTGAGTGGGCGCCCACGATGGGCTTTAAGAAGATGAACTAAGAGGTGACGGAGAATGACAAAACAGAATCCGATTGCAGACGCAATGAGCGCTATCAAGAATGCCGGTGATACCGGTAAGCTTGCGGTGACCGTTGAGCCGGCCAGCCGCCTCTTTGGTGACATGCTTAAAGTCATGCAGGAATACGGATATATCAGCGGTTTCGAGAAGGTTGAGGACGGCAGAGGAGGTCAGTATGTGATTTCCCTTACCGGCGGAATCAACAAGTGTGGTGTTATCACCCCCCGTTTCTCGGTAAAGGTCGCAGACCTTGAGTCTTGGGAAACCAGATACCTGCCCGGAAAGGGTTTCGGAATTATTATTCTGACCACTTCCCAGGGTGTTATGTCCCATGAACAGGCACGTAAGCTCGGTATTGGTGGCGAGCTGTTAGGATACGTCTTCTAAGGAGAGGAAAATTATGCATGAAATGATTTTCCACATCCCGGCAGGTGTAACCGTCACAAAAGAAGGTGACCTCATGACAGTGAAAGGTTCCAAAGGTTCTCTTTCACGCGTTATGCACCACCCGGCAATTACGATTGCTGTGGAAGAGGGTGCAGTGAAGATCACCACTGAGTCCACCAGACGCCGTGTGTATGCACTGCTCGGTACCTACAATGCCCACCTCCACGTGATGGCAAAAGGTGTTACCGAGGGGTACGAGTACCACATGAAAGTTGTCTACAACCACTTCCCGATTCAGGTGAAGGTTGCAGGCGACCGCGTTGAGATCGCCAACTTCCTTGGCGAGAAACAGGCACGCTACGCAAAGATTGTCGAGGGCGTGAAGGTAAAAGTCCAGGGTGATGAACTGATCTTAAACGGTATCGACCGGGAAAAGATCGGAAACACCGCAGCAAATGTTGAACAGGCCTGCAAGGTCCACAACCGTGACCCGCGTGTGTTCCAGGACGGTATCTACATTACCAGCAGAGGTAACTAACATGGCGAGTGAAATTAAGAAACTGATTTGTGCACGTGCTGCAAAGAAGGCCAGATTCTCCCGCCAGTGCCTCTGTGCGAAGGTTAAGCTGGCTGACACGTGGCGCAGACCGCGCGGTCTGCACAGCAAACAGCGGAAGGATTTCCGTGCGAAGGGTGCACACCCCGAAGCAGGATTCGGAGCCCCAGCAGCAATCCGCGGATTCCACCCGAGCGGATACCGTGAGGTTCTTGTGTTCAGACCGGCTGATCTTGAAGAGATCGATGCAGCTACGACTGCTGTCCGTATCGGTGCATCCGTCGGCGGACAGAAACGTGCAGCTATTCAGACGAAGGCAGCAGCCCTTGGTATCAAGGTCCTGAACCCGAAAGAGGCAAAGGCAGTTGTTGCAGCACCAGTAACCGAGGAGGCGAAGTCCAATGAGTGATCTTGCTTCCCAGCGCCGCCTTGCGGCAGCTGTTCTCGGCTGTGGTGAAAACCGTGTCTGGATCAACCCGGAGAAACTTTCCGAGGTTCAGAGTGCAATGTCCCGTGAGGATATCCGCAATCTGATCGAGGAGGGTGCCATCTCTTCCCACCAGAAGAAGGGTATCTCCCGCGGACGTGCACGGGCACGCATTGCAAAGCGCGCATACGGACACTGTAAAGGTCCGGGACGCCGCAGCGGTGCAAAGGGTGCACGCACCCCGTCGAAGACCCAGTGGATCAAGAAGATCCGTGCACAGCGTAAGGAACTTCGCGCTCAGCGCGAGGCAGGTTCCATTACGAGAACCGAATACCGCAGACTCTACCGCCGTGCAGCCGGTGGTCAGTTCCGTAACGTTGCTCACCTGAAAGCTCAGATTGAGATCGTTACTTCCCGGAGGGGCTAAGCAATGGCTACAAATGGAAGATACTTTGTTCAGTTCCGCAGACGCCGTGAAGGAAAAACTGATTACTACCAGCGCCAGCGGCTGATTGTTTCCGGCAGAAACCGTATGGTTATCCGGAAGACGAAACGCCACATCATCATTCAGCTCATTGCGGCACAGATGGACGGCGACTATACGCTTGTTCACGTGAACAGCAGAGAGCTGGTAAACTACGGATACAAGGGTTACCTTGGTAATACCCCTGCGGCATATCTGACCGGTATGCTGTTTGCGGTCCGTGCCCAGAAGGCCGGATACGAGGGTGCAATTGCGGATATCGGTCTGCAGGTTGCATCTACGGGTGCCCGTGTGTTTGCCGCAGTGAAAGGAGCAGTCGATGCAGGTTTCGATGTTCCGGTCGGTGAGGAGATCCTCCCGGACGAGGACCGCTGCAACGGTGCTCACATTGCAGAATATGATGACCGCTATGCAGATCTCGTCTCTCAGGTCGAGACTGCAAAGGACGCAATCATGAAGGAGCTGGAGTAATATGGCGTACGAACAGGAAGAGTGGGTCCCCATCACCGGTCTTGGCAAGAAGGTTATGGCCGGGGACTTTGCAAGTTTCGATGAGATTCTTGCAAGCGGATTCCCTATTAAGGAAGCAGGTATTGTTGATGCAATGCTTCCCGACCTTGTTGACGAGGTCCTCTGCATTGATATGATGCAGCGTATGACTGACTCCGGACGCCGTATTAAGTTCAGAGC
>DALTYF010000077.1 GCA_029986195.1 Methanocorpusculum sp.
TTAGGATTCCGTGATGTTCACGAACTGTTCCGTGATGTTTTTTTTCTTCCGTGTGCTGAAATTCGATCAACGACGATCATTCGTGGGCAATAAACGAATTTAGGTGCAACTCCCCTCAGGCCCCAACTCCTTAATTTTCTCCCCGCCCATATACATAGCAGAAATGGCCGACTTACTCGACTCCCTCACGTATAACGGTGGTCTCATCCCCGTGATCGTTCAGGACGCCGCAACCCGGACCGTCCTCATGTTCGCCTACGCAAACCCCGAAGCCGTCGCGCTCACCAGAGAAACAGGATTTGCCCACTACTACAGCCGCTCAAGACAGAAACTCTGGAAAAAAGGAGAAGAGTCCGGCCACCTGCAAAAGGTCTGCGAGATCCGTGTTGACTGCGACGCCGACTGTCTCCTCTACCTCGTGGAACAGACCGGCTGCGCATGCCACGAAGGATACTTCAGCTGCTTCTTCCGTACCATTGACGGCAGGACCATACTCCCCTTACTCAAAGACCCGCAGGCAATCTATCACAAAATACAGTAGATCTAATAAGATATTGGCAACCCATACATAATGGTAGATTTTTTATGATACTCGTACCGGATACAAGCGTCGTCATCGACGGACGCGTCACCGCCCTCATAGAACAGGGTGAATATCGTGGCGCAACGATAATTATACCCGAAGCCGTCTTCGCCGAACTCGAAGCACAGGCCAATCAGGGAAGAGAAATAGGGTTCTCCGGCCTCGCAGAACTACAGAAGCTTTGCAGAATGAAGGACGAAGGACTCATCAATCTTGAATATGTAGGTGTTCGCCCCAAACTAGAACAGGTCAAACTCGCCGGTGGGGGAGAGATTGACAGCATGATCCGGGAGGTTGCCATCGCTCACAATGCGACGTTCCTGACCAGTGACTACGTCCAGGCCGAGGTTGCGCGTGCAAAAGGAATCAACGTCGTCTTCCTCAGACCGGAAATCACCGACAACTTTGCCCCGCTGTTAATCGATGCATTCTTCGACGAAAACACCTTCGCCGTATATCTCAAGGAACGTGTCGCACCCTACGCCCGCAAAGGAACAATCCGCGAATCAAAACTTGTCACTATCCGTGATGCACCCGCAACCGAATATGAACTGCGGGCAATTGCACAGGAGTGTCTCGAGCGCGCCAAACGCCACCCCGACGGATTTGTCGAGGTTGAAATGCCGGGTGTTACCGTTTCCCAGATAGGCTCCATGCGCATCACCACGACCCGCCCGCCGTTCTCGGACGGTATCGAAATAACCATCGTCCGGCCGACCCGCGAGGTCTCCTTTGACTCCTACAACTATGCAGCCGCACTCAAAGAACGGCTGAACATCGGAAACGGAGGAATGCTCATCGTCGGAACTCCGGGTTCGGGCAAGTCAACCCTTGAACAGAACATTGCGACTTATCTCTCCGCAGAAAACTACATCGTCAAAACCATCGAGTCGCCGCGCGACCTCATGGTACCGGACAAGATCACCCAGTACACCGCTCTTGACGGCAGCATCTCCGCGACCGGCGAGGTGCTTACCCTGCTCCGGCCCGACTACGTGGTGTTTGACGAAATGCGCAGATCCGAGGAGCTTGCAGTCTTTGCCGATCTCCGCCTTTCCGGCATCCGGGTCATCGGCGGCCTGCACGCGCGTTCGGCACCGGATGCATTAATCCGGCTTGCAAGCCTCGTTGACCTCAATCTCATCCCGCAGATCGTCGCAACGGTGGTCTTTGTCAAGAACGGCGACATCACCGATCTGTACAGTGTCAGTACCGTCTTTGGAGTACCGGCAGCACTTGAGAGAATCGGCGACCCGCAGGTCAGACCGATTGTCCGGTTCACGAATATCATTACGGGTGTTGTTGCCGCAGAGGCATTCCGCTACGAAGGCGAAGTTACCGTCACCTCCGGCGGCGGCATCCATCCTGCGGAACAGCCGCAGATGCCGTCCGCAGCCGTGCAGGTGATCAATGCGGCTCCCGCAGAGGTCGCCGAGACAACCGCCACCTCCGTGACGGAGTCCGCCCCCGGGGAAGATGACACCGATGATGATGCATCCCACATCCGGCCGCTGATTCACACTATGCCGACCTATGAGGTCACCGACGATAATCCTGCATGGCTTGTCCTTGAAAAAGAGATCCAAAAAGAGATCTGCCGCTTTACCGAAGGCGAGATCATCGTCAGAATGATCAATGATACCAAAGCTGCGGTCTATATTGAAGATGCAGATGTTCCGGCAGCCATCGGCAAAGCCGGAAAGAACATTGCCGCGGTTGTCAGTAAAGTAGGTGTCGGCATTGACGTCCGCCCGCTAAGCGACCTGCCGGGACGGGAGGTCTCTACTCCGGCAGTACCGGCCGGCGCAGCCGCAGCCGGTGCATTCAAGATCAGAAGTGAGAAAAAGCAGCTCGCACTCATCTGCCCGGAATACAGCAACAAGATCGTTGATCTCTTCTCGGGCAAGGAGTACCTGTTCACCGCAACGGTTGATGCACGCGGCGAGATTCATCTTGCCCGGAACAGCAGCATCGCAATGGAGATGATCCGCCGCTACGGTGCAGGCGAGGAGCTGAAGATTCGTCCGGTGGACTAACGATACAATATTCATAAGGTGGTTAATTTGGCAAAAGAGTTCGTAATGAGTGAGATTGAGCAGGAAATCCGCAAGACATGGATTCCTGCCTTTGAGTCGAATCCCGCAGAAGACAAGGAAAAGTTCTATATCAACGTTGCATTCCCCTATCCGAGCGGTGCAATGCATGTCGGCCACGGCAGGACCTATATCGTGCCGGATGTGGTTGCACGGTTCTGGAGGATGCAGGGAAAGCAGGTGCTGTTCCCGATGGCGTTCCATGTTACCGGTGCTCCGGTACTCGGTATTGCAAAGAGGATTGCAAAAAAGGATGAAAAAACGCTGAAACTCTACGGCGGTCTCTACCGTGTGCCGCAGGAGACGCTTGATTCCTTTACGGATCCGATTGTGATCGTGAACTACTTCGCCGACGAGTACGAGCGCGTGATGAAACAGCTCGGTCTTTCCATTGACTGGCGCCGCCGGTTTACGACGATCATTCCGCAGTACAGCAAGTTCATTGAGTGGCAGTACTCCCACATCTATGGTCAGGGCAAGGTTGTCAAAGGTGAGTACCCGGTACGGTACTGCCCGAACTGTGATCAGCCGGTGGGCGATCATGATCTGTTGGAGGGTGATTCTGCGGAGATTATGCACTTCGTGTTCGTGAAGTATCCGTTCGGCGAGTTCGTTATCCCGACAGCGACACTCCGGCCCGAGACGATCTTCGGCGTGACGAATCTGTGGGCAAACCCGGAAGTTACCTACCTGAAGGCAGAGGTTGACGGCGAGAAGTGGATTATCAGCCGGGAAGCTGCGGAGAAACTCCGGATGCAGAAACACACAGTGACGGAGATCGGTACGATCTCCGGCGTTGACCTCGTGGACAAGGCGGCGACACATCCGGTTTCGGGTGCTGCGGTGCCGATCCTTCCTGCATCGTTTGTTGATCCGGATATGGGTTCGGGTCTGGTGATGAGTGTTCCGGCGCATGCGCCGTTTGATTACATTGCACTCCGCGATCTCCAGCAGCAGGGCAAATATACGGACATTGTCCCCATTCCGCTGGTGACTGTCCCGAACTTCGGTAAGATTCCGGCACAGGAGATTGTGGAGAAGAATAAGATTCCGCATCAGGATGATCCCCGGATGGATGAGCTGACACAGGAGCTGTACACGGCAGAATTTTCCAAAGGTAAACTGAACGAGAACTGTGGTGAGCATGCAGGCAAGTCCGTCCGTCAGGCACGCGAGGATGTGACCCGCGAGTTTGTGGATACGCGCGGAAGTATTGTCTTCCATGATATGAGCGAGAAGCGCGTGATCTGCCGCTGCGGCAACCGCGTGTATGTGAAGATTCTGGATGATCAGTGGTTCCTGAATTATGCAGACCCGGCATGGAAGGAGCAGATTCATGCCCAGCTGCCGAAAGTGGCACTGGTGCCGCCGGAGGTCAGAGCGGAGTTTGAGCGCACGGTTGACTGGCTGAAGGAGTGGCCGTGTACCCGCCGTGTGGGTCTGGGTACGCATGTACCGTTGGATCCGAAGTGGCTGTTTGAGCCGCTGTCAGATTCGACGATCTATATGTCGTATTACACGATCGCCCACAAGATTACGAGGATTCCTGCGGAGAAGCTGACACCTGCGGTGTTTGATTACATCTTCCTCGGAATCGGGGACTGTAATGCTCTGCCGGTGGATGCGGCTACTCTGAAAGAGCTTCGTTCCGAGTTCCTGTACTGGTATCCGTACGATTACCGGTTCAGTGCAAAGGATCTGATCTCAAACCACCTGACGTTCCAGCTGTTCCACCACCGGGCAATTTTCCCGGACGAGCTTCAGCCGAAGGGTATGGTTGTGTTCGGCATGGGTCTTCTGAACGGCATGAAGATGTCGTCGTCGAAGGGCAATGTGTTCCTGCTGGAGGATGCGGCAAACGAGTTTGGTGCGGATACGGTTCGTATGTTCCTGGTGGGCAGTGCGGAGCCGTGGCAGGACTTTGACTGGAGAAATGAACTGGTTCTGTCGGTGAAGAAGCAGATCGAACGCATGTGGCAGATTGTGCTGGACGCTTCTTCGGCAGGCGGGTCTGCACCGATTGATGCATGGCTGATCTCCCGTCTGCAGCACCGGATTGATGCGGCTACGAAGGCGCTTGCGGCGTTCCAGACCCGGCAGGCCTTGCAGGAGGCATACAACGGCATTGTTTCGGATCTTGCCTGGTACCGCCGCCGGCTGCCGGAGGGTTCGAACGGTACGGCTGCGCTCCATGAGGTTACTTCCGCATGGATTCGTCTGATGGCACCGGTTATTCCGTATACGGCGGAGAAGCTGTGGTCGGAGACGGGTCACGAAGGTCTGGTTTCGTTTGCTCCGTGGCCGGTTTCGGATCCGGTACTGGTAAACGGGGATATTGAGGTTTCCGAAGAGCTGCTCCTGCGGACGATTGAAGATATCCAGTCGATCCTGAAGCTGGTGCAGATCGAAGCAAAGAAAGTGACACTCTTTGTGGCACCGGCATGGAAGCATCAGGTGTTCGGCATTGTTGCGGCTGCCGAGGATAAGCGTAATGTGGTGAAGACGGTGATGGCTGATGCGGATCTGCGTGCGAAGGGCAAGGATGCTACGGATGCGGCTGTGCAGACGGTGAAGCTGATTCACAGTCTGCCGCCGGAGCTGGTTGCGTCGATTGCTGCGGGGGTGGATGAGTTTGCAATTTTCTCTGCGGCACAGGCGTTCCTGGAGAAGGAGTCGGGCCTTGCGGTTGAGGTGGTTGCGGCCGAGACGAGCGCCCACCCGAAAGGAAAGATGGCACTGCCGTTCAAGCCGGCGATTGTTGTCGAATAATTTTCTTTTTTTTTTTTTTGGTGCTTGAAATATCTACTGTGATGCCGCGAAATGGTTTCGCAGGAAGTAAGCGGGCGGGGG
>DALTYF010000078.1 GCA_029986195.1 Methanocorpusculum sp.
CTGCGGTCTCCACACAGCGTCCGGCAACCTGAATGGAACCGACGATGGAAGAGGTCGGTGCAACAAGGGCACAGACATTGGCAACGTCAACCTTGCACTTCTCTGCAATCTTTTCCATGACCGCACCGTTCGGCAGGTGATCTGCTTCCAGACAGATAACTGCTGCATCGCATTCATCCTCGTAACCGATAACCTCATAGGTGTGTTTCGGCTGCAGGGACAGGGCACGTGCCGGACCGGATCCCATGGCGAAGAAGTTCTCATGCTTCACGGTCCAGCCGGCCTTCTGTGCGCCAAGGCAGGAGATTGCCGGGAAATCGGTGTTCACATCAATGAAGGTCATCGGGAACTTGCCGACCATTCCCTGACGGAATGCAATGTCGCCAAGGCCGCCCATGCAGATACGGGTGAAGTAGTCGCCGGCGCCGAAGCCTCCCGGAACAGCCACACCACAGTCCACGATACGGGCGCCGTTGTCAAGTTCATGATATGCTACATTGAATAAATCTGCATTCTCGACGAGTTCTTCGAAGAGATCGAGTCCGAGTTCATTTACACTAACCAAGATTATCCCCCTTTAGGAATATGATTCAGTTATGGATCAGGAAAATAGATAAGAGTTATGTGTTTGCGTTGCAGCCGGTCTGGCCTTTCCGCAGGGCAAGAACACGTTTGGGGTCATATCTGAGGCTGATTATCCGGATTCTGCCGCTGCCGGAGTTCTGATAGCTGAGCGTTACCAGCCGCAGGTGATCGAGCTTTTCGATGATCTGCACATACCGCGTATAGCCGGTTGCTTTCTCGCCGAGGGAGGTATGCACCGATCTGGTGGTGATAATATCCGCATCGTTTGTCATCTCGGCAAGGCGGAACAGGACATTTGCCTCGTCAGCCGAAAGGACACGGACGAGTTCGACAAGCCGGAGGTCGCGGGAGATGGAGAAAGCCTGCGTAACGTCATCATCGGTGACGTTCATCCGTGCAGCCCGCTCAGCGTTCATGACGGAACGTTTGATGAGGTCAAGACCGATTCTGATATCACCGCATTTCATGGTGCGGTCAACGATGCGATCGAGGAGGTCGGCTGAGAGGACATTGGGGTAGAGGCCCTGCATTACCCGCTGCGAGAGAATGCCGGCAATCTCTGATGCGGTGTAGGGGGCAAAGTGAATGATCTGGGGTCGGAACACCGAGGCGACACGGGCATCAAGGGTTCGTTCCAGATCGACATCAGGGTCGCTGATGATAACGATCACGCCGAATCTGACATGTTCATAGGTTTCATGGGAACGAAGAAGAGCATAGAGGACTTTGTTCAGCTCTTTTTCATATACGAGATAGTTGGCATCGTCCAGACAGACAACCGGGGTAATTTCTTCGTTTTCGATGTACTTTGCAATCATGTCAAAGAGCATCTTAAAGGAGGTGCCGCTCGGCGGCTGGCGGTTTTTGGTGAGTTTTGTGTAAATCCGCGAGAAGATTGCGTACTCCGAACCGTCAATCTGACAGTTGATATGGATGGGCACAACCTTTTTGGTGGTCCCTGCAATTTCCTCAAACAGTTTTTTGACGGAGGTCGTTTTGCCGGTTCCGGGAACACCGCGGCAGACGGTATTGAGGATGCGGCCGCCGGCAAGGGCCGGACGGACGGCATAGGCAAGTTCCTGAATCTGCTCGTCGCGGTACTCAAACTGTTCGGGAACATAATCGATGTCAAATACCTCAATGTCCTTGAAGAGGGTCTGATCCCACATGAGCAGATTCTTTTTCATGGGTTCTCTCCTTATTTCATGCAGGCTTTGCAGAGTGTTTTGCCCATGAAGAGGTTGGATACGTCGCGCTGCACTTTGGAAACAACTGCGCCGCACTTCTCGCAGGTATAGGTGACCGGTTCTTCTGCTGCGGTTGCGGGTTTTTCTTCGGTTTTTACTGGTTCGGGAGCTTGCGGAGTCGCCGCAACGGGTACCGGTTCAGGAGTCTTCTGCCCTTCTTGTTTCATCACTCCGTCAGCATCGGGAACCGGGCCGAAGAGTTCATCAAGCGGATCGGGTGACGGGGATGCGGGCGTTTCCGGCACATGTTTTTCCAGTACGCGGGTGCGGTATTTGTCAATTGATGCACGGGTTGTCGCATCATTCTGCGCGTAGCCGTCCAGAACACGGTTCAGGTACGCGGCAAGCTCTGCTGCCTCTTCCTCGGTCTGCACGCAGTCGCTCACCTCAAGGCGGAGACTTTCATAGTTGCCGACATTTATGGCAACCCCGATTGTCAGTGTCCTCCTCTCTGACATAATAGTAATAGTGTTGGCGCTTTGCGGAATTAATGATGTGTATCCGGATGGCGTTGTACCTAAATTCGTTTATTGACTGCGGTCATCCGCCGTTGTGGCATCACAGTAAGCAGACCGAAGGCATGCGTTCCGTGTGTTCCGTGGTTCCCCAGCAAAACCAAAGCGAAAGACTCATACTTTGGCTTTTCAATAGAATAGGTATTCCACCTACAGCCGGCAGATGATGAA
The DNA here is from genome assembly GCA_029986195.1 of Methanocorpusculum sp. Taxonomy (GTDB): domain Archaea; phylum Halobacteriota; class Methanomicrobia; order Methanomicrobiales; family Methanocorpusculaceae; genus Methanocorpusculum. The sequence continues at coordinate 2,519 of DALTYF010000078.1, forward strand.
AGTTACCCCCGCTGAACCGAAAGGGTATGATGACGCAGGGATCTGATGCCGCCTGTCTGTTTTGCAGATGAATCGTTCACCGGAAAACGTGAGTAGAGTTTTTTCCGGAAACAACCCGGCAAATGGGCTGCGACAACCAAAAAAAGATGAAATATTATTCGTCTCTTTTCTCAACTTCGACGATCAGGTTTTCCATAACCTTATCGACCGCATCCCAGGTCGGGTTTGTCTGTCCCGGCTTTCTCACGATGAACGGTCTTCCCTCGTCGCCTGCCTTGCGCATCTCAATATCAATTGGGATCGAACCAAGATACGGCACGTCATACTGTTTGGCCGCCTTTTCTCCTCCGCCCTTACCGAAGAGATCCACAACCTCGCCGCAGTGCGGGCAGACCATACCGGACATGTTCTCAATGATACCGAGCACCGGCAGATCCATCATCTCCACGAACTTGATTGCCTTGGTGGAATCAAGCACGGCAACATCCTGCGGAGTGGTAACGATAACCGCACCTTCCACATTTGGCGCAAACTGCACAATGTTCAGCGCCTCATCACCGGTTCCCGGCGGCAGATCGACGACGAGATAGTCAAGATCTCCCCAGTCAACATCTCCCAGGAACTGCTGGATTGCCGCTGCCTTCATCGGCCCGCGCCAGACGATTGGGCTGTCGGTGGTGTTCAGGAGAAGCGCCATAGAGACGACTTTCAGGGAACCGGTAACCTTTACCGGCATGATCTTATCGCCGATTGCCTGAAGTTTCAGATCCTCAATACCGAGCATCTTTGCAATGCTCGGGCCGTGAATATCCAGATCAAGAAGACCGGTCTGGTATCCGTGGTTTGAAAGTGCATACGCAAGATTGACGGAGACCGTACTCTTGCCGACACCGCCTTTTCCGGAAAGAACAAGAATCACATGGCGTACGCTGATATCTGCTTTCTTCGGCTGCTGGCAGGTATCAGTCTTTTGCGAGCATCCGTCGCAGTGACCGTCACATCCTTCGGGTTTGTCTGACATTTTGATTTCACCTGTAATGTAAGCCTATATAACTTATTGCATACTCTGTTATACGGTGGAGAGTATATCCTTTGCGTATTTGGCGTGGGAGAAGTCCCCTCATCACCTACGGTTCTCCGGGACATCAATTCCCTCGTAATAGGGTTTTATGTCCAGCACCGGCGTTTCATTGAGAGCCTCAAGTCCCCGCACCGTGATGCGGGTTTCGTTGATTGCAACAATCGTTACCAGCGTCAGAGAGATCGGATTGGGCCGGACCGGCGCACGGGTTGCAAACACACCGGTCAGTTCCCGGTGCCCTCCGTGGGGAACAACCTGCAGAATGTTGCGTTCGGATCGATCAAACCAGCAGAGAACAAATACCGGATCCCCTTTGGACAGCCCCAGAAGTCCGTTGGCATACTCGGGGTATATCTCAATTGTACTGAGTTTATCCGTGTTTTTTCCCTGGTTGGGTGCATCTTTTCGTTCCAGGAAGGGGGAGTGAACAATGCCGATGGGTCTGCATTCAACGGAGCCGCAGCGTTTCTGATGCTGTGCAGCATTCTCTGCTGCGGCAAGCGTATCAAGCGCGTTGTTGCACAGCCAGTCGCAGGATCCGATGTACGCATTTTCCCGCGGAACATGCACATACCGCACCGCTGCATAGACGGATGCGGCCTGTATCGCTTCGTCATAGAGGGGTCTGAGGGTTTTTGAACGTACTGCATACGTTCCGATCATCTGTGAGATCATCAGTTCGCTGTCCGAGAAGACGGTGAGCGTTGCGGATGCCGGATCGCAGTACTTTTTTGCGGCAGCGAGAGCTCCCAGAAGTGCCGTGTACTCGGCAGCATTATTGGTCTGCACACCGAGAACCCGCACTTCGGACTCCAGCACCTCGCATCCCCGCAGAATCAGCCATGCAGCCGCTGCCTCCCCCGGGTTTCCGCGGCTTGCACCGTCGATGTAGATGGTCAGTTCGTCCATACGGGTTGTGTTGCCTCTCCTGCTATTTATTGCTGGGGATTTGGGACAAGAGGAATTTTTCCCCAATCTATACATCTATTATGTTTTCAGGAAAGTGTATTGTATGCAACAGATAACCATCCACCTTGGAGCAAGCGGCATTACTCCCTCGAGTACGTTTTCCGGCGGCAACATCTCACCGAAGATCGAACTGACCGGCGTACCCGCAGAGGTAAAATATATCGCAGCAATCGTTCAGAACAAATCCGGCGACGGAAAGATGCAGTGTATCTGGTCAATCTGGAACATTCCCTCGGTCGGTCACATTCCGCCGGGATACGAGCATGATCCAGTACCGGGATTTCCCTTTCCCGCAGTCCAGGGCATCAATGATTTCGGTGAACACGGCTGGCACGGTCCGGAACCAAAACTCGGGAGTCAGGAACGGATGCTGTTCCAGGTTTTCGGTCGTGCGGAGCCGATTGCAATCTCTGCCGATGCAAAAATGGACGAAGTGATCGAAGTACTCCGCGATGGAAAAACCATTGCCTACGGAAGCCTTGAGTCGACCTATTTCGTCTGAATCCCCCCTCTTTTTTTGCGGTGTGCCGCACCCCGTCTCAAAAATACCGGGAAATACGCCGCGGCTGTACCTGACTGATGCGCGAGGGGAAATCCGGGGATTATACGGGGCAGATTTGCGGAACGTATTCTCGTTATTTTCAAAACAGGCAGTAATATGCCGGTTTTTCTGTGTCATGACAAACAACTTTATACACCCCAAAAGCACATGTAGATTTATGTCACACAAAGAGGCAAAAAAGGCAGCAGCTCCGGTTGCAGACGCAAAAGTCGAAGCACCGAAGGCAACCGGCAAGCACGCAAAGAAGAACTAACTTCCTGCCGTGTACTGGTTTAATGAACAGATGAGTTTGTGAACAAATGTGTGACACCCCCGGATATCCAAATACGGATATCGAG
>DALTYF010000079.1 GCA_029986195.1 Methanocorpusculum sp.
GCGAGCCGTCGCAGCTGCATCTTCAGAATTGCATCCGCCTGCGGCTCGGAAAACCCGAACTTACTGACGAGGGCAACCTGCGCCGCCGCAACCTCGGGGGAACCCCGGATCGTTGCGATGACCTCATCGATCATATCCAGCGCCTTCAGAAGACCATCCAGAATATGCTTGCGCTCCTCGGCTTTCCGCAGATCAAACTGCGAACGTCTGCGGACAACCGACATCCGGTGAGAAATAAAATGACGAAGAATCTCCGCAAGCGAAAGAATCATCGGCTTCTTCTCAACGATCGCAAGGTTCGTGATACCAAACGAACTCTCCAGCGGCGTGTGCTTGTAGAGCTGGTTTAAGATCACATTGCCCTGCACGCCCTGCTTCAGCTCAATAATTACGCGGATACCATCCTTATCAGACTCATCACGCAGATCGCTGATACCCTCAATCTGCTTGTTCTTCACAAGATCGGCGATCTTTTCGATCATCACCGCCTTGTTCACCTGATACGGAATCTCCGTAATCACAATCTGCTCGTAGTTCTTCTTCCGCTCCTCAACCTCGGCAACACCGCGGACAACCACTTTACCCTGACCGGTCAGATACGCATTGCGCACCCCGTCGGTACCCATGATAATACCGCCCGTCGGGAAATCCGGCGCCGGAAGAATCTTCATCATCTCCTCAACCGGCATATCCGGTTTATCAATGAACGCCGCAACCAGATCACAGACCTCGCCGAGATTATGCGGCATCATACTCGTTGCCATACCAACCGCAATACCGGTTGTTCCGTTTACCAGAAGATTGGGAATCCTGCTCGGCAGAACATCCGGCTCCTGGGAAGACTCATCGAAGTTCGGGACGAAATCAACCGTTTCCTTATCGATGTCCTCAAGAAGCGACTCGGCCGCCTTTGTCAGACGAGCCTCCGTATACCGGTATGCTGCTGCGGAATCGCCGTCAATCGAACCGAAGTTACCCTGACCGTCCACCAGCGGATACCGGTACGAGAACGGCTGTGCCATCTTCACGAGCGTATCGTAAATCGCCGCATCACCGTGCGGGTGATAGTTACCCATGGTGGCCGCCACTGCCTTTGCCGATTTCTTATAGGCTTTGTCGCTCGTGTTGTTCTCGTCATGGAACATCGCATACAGAATGCGGCGGTGAACCGGCTTGAGACCGTCACGCACATCCGGAATCGCACGACCGATGATAACCGACATCGCGTAGTCGATGAAGCAGTTCTTCATCTCATCCTCGATGTTCATCACCGGCTCTGTCCGGTGGGTGATCTTCTCAACAACAGGTACCTGCTCTTCAGATGTCAAGGTTCTTCACCTCCCCTGCATGGCGTTTGATGAAATCCTTTCTCGGCATCACATCATCACCCATGAGTTTTTCAAAGATCTCGTTTGCATAGCTTGCATCCTCAATTCTGACCTGTTTTAAGATCCGGTTCTCCGGGTTCATGGTCGTGTCCCACAGCTGGCCGGCGTTCATCTCACCAAGACCCTTGTACCGCTGCACGGCAACGCCTTTATCACCGAACTCGGCGACCGCACTACGCATATCCTCTTCGGTATAGACATAGCGTTCCTGTTTGCCTTTGGCAATCCGGAACAGCGGCGGCTGGGCAACATACACATAGCCAAGTTCAACCAGCGGCTTCATGTACCGGTAGAAGAAGGTCAGAAGCAGGATTCTGATGTGTGCACCGTCCACATCCGCATCGGTCATGATGACGATGTGGTGATACCGGGCACGTTCCGGATCGAATGACTCGCCGTATCCGGCACCCACCGCAGATATCAGAGTCTGAATTTCGGCGTTCTTGAGGGCTTTGTGTTCGATTGCCTTTTCCACGTTCAGAATCTTACCACGGAGCGGCAGAATTGCCTGGAACTTCCGATCACGTCCCTGCTTCGCAGAACCGCCTGCGGAATCTCCCTCCACGATATAGATCTCGCTCTTTGCCGGATCACGTTCGGAACAGTCCGCAAGTTTGCCGGGAAGACCCGACATCTCCAGAGAACTCTTTCTCCGGGCAAGCTCCTTTGCACGGCGGGCTGCCTCACGGGCGTTTGCTGCTTCCTGTGCTTTTTTGGCGATGGATGCAATGACCTTCGGATTCTCCTCAAAGAACTCCGTCAGTGCCTGATAGACCATGGAGTCCACAAGACCCTTCACATTGCTGTTGCCGAGCCGCATCTTGGTCTGGCCTTCAAACTGCGGATTTGCAATCTTGACGCTGATAACAGCCGTCAGACCTTCCCGTACATCCTCACCTTTGACTGAAACATCCTCTTTCAGATGTTTGTTTGCATGGGCACTGTTGTTGATGGCACGGGTAAGTGCGGACCGGAATCCTTCGAGATGGGTGCCGCCTTCACGGGTGTTGACACTGTTCACAAAGGTGAACAGCGTCTCGCTGTAGGTCTGGTTGTACTGCAGCGCAATCTCAACCTCGATCTTATTTTCTTCGTCGGAACGATCCACGTAGATGATATCGTTGTGGAGCACCTCTTTGCCCTCGTTCAGGTGGGCAACGAACTCGCGGAGACCGCCTTCATAGCGGTACACATCGGAATCGCCGGTACGGTGATCCGCGACCCGGAGTTCCAGTCCCTTGTTCAGGTAGGCAAGTTCCCGGAACCGGTGGGCAAGAATATCGTAATCGAAGTGGGTCGTATCAAAGATCGCTCCGTCCGGCTGGAAGGTGATGCGGGTGCCGGTGAGATCCTCCGGAGTCTGTGCGTCGGCAGCATCCAGACGCGTGCGCCGCTCGCGGAACTCGGTGTCCGTGACCGGGCGGCTCTCCAGTTTCTGCACAAGGCCGCCGCGGGAGAATACCATTGAGTAAACGTTTCCTCCCCGGTACACTTCAACCGTCAGTTTCGTGGAAAGGGCGTTTACGACGGAAACACCCACACCATGCAGACCTCCCGAGACCTGATAGGTGTTTTTATCAAATTTTCCGCCGGCATGCAGAACAGTCATTACCACTTCAAGAGCGCTCTTGTTCTGTTTGGGCATGATGTCAACCGGGATTCCGCGTCCGTCATCATCAACCGTGCAGGAACCGTCCTGATTCAGGGTGATGGAGATGTGTTTGCAGAATCCGGCAAGAGCCTCATCAATGGAGTTGTCCACAACCTCATAGACAAGATGGTGCAGACCACGGGTATCGGTACTGCCGATATACATGGCAGGGCGTTCACGCACCGGGGCAAGACCCTCGAGAACGGTGATGTGAGACGCATCGTAATTGTCGGTCATTAATATGTGATCTCCTTTGGAAAGAACCACCCGGCGGGCAGATGTTTCTCCCAAATAGTTAACTTATTTTTCTAAACCGCGCAGGATAACGGGGCGCACTCTGAAAAATATTTATTCCTTATTATATTTGTGCGGAATGCATATTAGATTGCTGGATAGGAAGGCGTTGTCCATAAAGTCCCGGATTCCGTGTATTTCATGTCTTCCCACGAAACGGTGAGCACTGCTCTGCCGTGCGAATCATGGACAAAAATCGATGAATGACGATGATTTGTAGTCAGTAAACGAATGTATGGGCAACATCCATGGGAATAGGAAATACACAGGGACAGAAATGAATCGCCCGGATACAAAACAACGACCCGCAAAAACGAGTCAAAAAAAGAGAAAAATTATTTTTTCTGTTTCTTCTTCGACATCGACGGCAGGTCAAGCATATACTTCCCATCGTCAACCCCGATGATAATGTCCTGCGACTCGGCAAGCCGCTCAAGATTCAGCTCATACTTGCCGGGACTCACAATACGGACACTCTCCACCCGTTCCAGAATATCCGTGGGCCTGGATGCCGGCCCCTGATTCCGGACCTCAAGAACCTCCTGCTTTGTTTCCTGCGCAATATCGGCGATGCTTTTCTCCTCTAAAACATCTGCATTACGCACGCGGTCACTCACGTAGAGGAACTTCTTTCCGCCGCAACTCGGGCATCCGCGAAGGATCTCCACCGACCCGTCGCGGAACTCGCGCCCGCACTGAGTACACTTATGTGGCATGGCTGTATTTTGTTCGATGAACGAAATGGTGTTTACTGTGCAGCAGACGCCCAGGCAATCAGGCGGTCCTTCTCGCGGGTAAGCATCTTCAGCTGATCGACCGGGCCGATCACCATCAGTCTGCCGGCAGGACTCTTGCCTCCGCCGAACAGTTTGGAGAAGAGACCGCCTTCTGATCCGCTGCTGGACGGATACGTCTCGATCTCAATACCCGAAAATCCTCCGGGAGAGATCTCCATCATCGTTGTCTCCAGAAGTTTGCCCTGCTCCTCAGGAGTCAGACCCTTCTCCAGAACAACAATGTAGCCCTGACGGACATCATCAAGAATAAGACGAATCTTCTCCATTGACGTCATCCGGCTCAAGCGATCGCTTGACAGCATATCAATCTGAACGCCCTGAATCATTTTTGCCTCACCTGAATACCTCGGAGATCTTTGCATACAGATCATCCATGTTGTTTCCTTCAAGACCGGAGACCATCACAACCGGGTGCTGCGGGAATGCACTCTTAATTCGCTGGGGTGCTGCATCAGGCAGATCGATCTTGTTGGCGACAATAATGACCGGCAGTTTGCGGGACTCAATGATACCGACCATCATAATGTTCACGTGCATGAACGGATCCTGAGTACTGTCAAGCACGTAAATAACACCGTCAATGTCCTCACGCAGCCAGTGCATTGCCTCGGCAACACCTTCCGTTGCCTCGCGGGCACGGGCGACCGCCTCGTCCTGATCCATACCGTACTCAAGGAACTCGTGGTAATCGATCTTTGTGGTAACTCCCGGGGTGTCCACAATATCAATCAGAAGCTTACTGCCGCCGCTGTTGATCTCAACACCCTCCTTTCTCCGGGCACGGCGGGTTTCATGCGGGACCTCGCTCACAGGACCGATTGCCTCACCCGTCACATCACGGACAATACGATTGGCAAGCGTGGTCTTACCGGCATTCGGCGGACCGTAGATTCCAACACGCGACCGTTTTTTACCGAACAGCTTTGAGAAAAAGCCTTTTATACGCGTCATTACTGCCATGAAAACACCTTAATTGGGATACGTAGTAGTTCGGTTGTAAAGGAATATAAACGTTCATGTTCGAAGGGCGTTGCACCGAAATTCGTTTCTTGCCTGTGAATGATCGTCATCGATCGAATTTCAGCCCACGATTCGCACGGCAGAGCCGTGTTCACCGCTCCGCGGGAAGACGCGAAACACACGGAAGTAAAAACATCACGGAACATACGTAAACATCGCAGAATCCTAAATTAATCTGTTTCCGTGGTTTTCTTGTTTATTCCGTGATGTTAAAAATTTCTGTGATGCCACGAAAAGATTTAGTAGTTCTTTGCGCCCTTCGCGCCAACCAT
>DALTYF010000080.1 GCA_029986195.1 Methanocorpusculum sp.
CACTCCTTCAGCCTCCGCTCTCCGGCATGATTGCATCGCTTGCCGGCTACCTGCCCGAGTTCGGCTGTCCCAAAGTTCTCGGTTGCGTCAACGTGGTGGAAATGGTCGATGCCGACAGTCCTGGCATGTGCGCCCTGCTCGCCGCCGCAGCTGAAGAGTGCGGCGTGGCGGCAGTTCTCGTCTCCGAACACTCCGACAAGACCCGGGGTGCAACCCGGGAGATGCGGCGTGCCGTTGAGATGACCGCACTCTCGCGGGGACGGCCCTATCCCAAGGACGCCGGCGTGGACGTTCTGATCCTCAAGGAAAAGCGCCGCCGCCGCGAACCTCCACTGGTATACGAGACCATCTCTGCCGCACCTGCCGCATCAGACGATCTTGCCGCATACGACCCCTGCGGCAACTTCCGCATCGGTATTGAGGACGGCAGGATCGTCGCCGTCCGGGGAGGTCATGCCATCTCCGGCACGAACTGGCACGACGTCTTCTCCGCAATCCTTGCCGAAAACGGTGTATCGCTGCTCGATCACGCCGCATACCTCGGCAAAGAACTCTACAAAGCAGAACTCGCCCTCCGGTTCGGCAGAAGTTTTGAACAGGACGGCGGGTTCTGAAGACCGGATCGCTCTTATACCATAATCATCCCAATAACTGTATCAGCATGAATATCACCATCCTTCCCTACGAGCCTGCCGACCTCTACAGTGTCATGACAGTCTGGAACTCCATCATCGCCGAGGGCGATACATTTTTTGAAGAAACCTCTCTCTCCCCGGAGGAGATGGGAACCTTCCTCGATCAGTTCCGCGGCGTCTTCTGTGCGAAGATCGGCAGCGAAGTTGCAGGCATCTATCTGCTCCGCAAACTCAACCCCGGCAAAGGATCGCACATCGCCGAGGTCATCTATGCCGTGAAGTTCTCCTTCCGCAACCTTGGCGTCGGCAAAAAAATGTGTGAACACTCGGTAAAGACCGCTCGCAACCTCGGCTTTGCCGCGATCGTCTGTAACCGCATCCCGGCTCTCAACCCGGCCGCGATGAACTTCCTGACCAAATGCGGGTTCGTTCCCGCCGGTGAAATTCCCCGCGGGTACCGGAGTGTCAAAACTGTCACGGTTGATCCCGAACCGGTTCCCGCTGCGGATCAGAAGAAAGGAATCCTCGGAAAAATCTTCGACAAAAAACCTGAACCACAAGCCCCGGTTGAGAAAGCAATTGTTGAGTACTTCTCGCTTTACTCCTACCTCAAAGAAGTCTGACGTCCATGCGATACTATCTCCGAGATGATGTCCTGATCGTCCGCGGTAATTTTCGTGCGGCAAGCAGCGGAGTTGACGGCGGCATTGCCGACGTCAGAACGATCCTGAACATCACCGTTCCCCGGAACTTTTCCGGTGATGCCGCGCTTGCGATTGATCGGGTTGCAACCGAGCAGGGATTTCTTCAGCCGCAGTTCGGACTTCTGACCGCCGTCCCTATCACCAATCTCTGCATCGCCCGTTATGATTACATTACGGTATTCGTAACCGCGGGAGTTTCGGACAGCAACCGCACCATCAATATTATTGTCACCTCGGACAGGCCGCTGTCGGATACCGCACTGCTTGGGGCAATGATCACCGTAACGGAGACAAAGATGCAGGTACTGATGGATCGAAAACTTCCCGCCGGCGCATCGCCTACCGATGCCGTGGTGATTGCCGCGGAAAAATCCCGTTCGGCTCCCGAGATGTTTGCCGGCATTCTCACCGACACCGGCGAACGGATTGCAAAAGCCGTTCGCCAGGCACTGACCGAGGCACTGGTCAGGTTTGACAACTACCTTCTCTCTACATGGGGCGTCTCCCGCGGATGGTCGCGGGGCTCTCCTGCGATCGTCCGGCGGACGCGTCCCTCCTTTTTTATTTACAGCCGGTACGGCGGCGATCACTGGACGGAATGGGTCCCGGAAGGCTGCCCCTACTACCCGTGCCACAACTACCCGCGGCAGCAGTGCAGTTTCTGCTACTGTCCCCTCTACCCCTGCATGGACTCAGCGCTTGGAACCATGATCGAAACACCGCACGGCGCGGTATGGAGCTGCATGGACTGCCGTCTTGTGCATATTCCCGAGGTTGCGAATCATCTGCTGAAAAATCCTGAAGCAGGTATTTTGGAACTGAAGAATCTTGCAAAAAAGCTGGAAGAAAAATAAAGTATTTTTAGATGCCGAGCTTTTTGGCAAGCTCTTCTAAGGGGATTCCGTGAACCATTGCGGCCTCGCGGATGGTTTCGTTGTTTGCGATTGCACAGCCAAGACATCCCATGCCGAAGCTCTGCAGAATTGCGGCAGTCTCCGGTTTTTCGCGGAGCAGGTCAGCGATAGTTGAATCGATGGTAATTGCCATGTATACTACATTGGCAATCCGACTACTTGATGTTTCCGAACATAGCACAGGCACTTTCAGTACGCATGGTCGGGGGTTAATATGGTATGACACCAATGAATCTGTTGGAGATCACAATGGACCCAAGTCAGATCCAGCAGATTACCGACAGAATCTCCCAAAAATTAGAATCCAAAGGAGTTTCGCCGGACAGGCAGAGCATTACGGATAAACTTGCAAGCTACATCAATGAGTTTGGTGTGGTGGCATATGAGGCTGAACGGAAAGTTTTGTCCGATCAGATGCGGCTGTACGAGATTCCCGCGGATGAATCGCCCGCCGCGCCGTCACCGGCACCGGAAGGCGGGGTCTATTCCCTTTCCGAGATTCAGCCGGGCGAGTGGGTTACGGTTGAGGTGAAGGTAGTGTCTTTGCAGACGCCGAACTCTCCGTCGATCGCACAGACCGGTGTTCTTGCGGACAGTTCGGGTGCTGTCCGGTTTGTGGTATTTGCGAAGGCGAGTGAAATCCCCCCGCTGGAACTTGAACAGTGGTACCGGATTGAGTCGGCGGTTGTTGATTCGTTCCGCGAAGTTCCGAGCCTGAAACTTCACTCGGGTTCCCGCGTTACCCCGATTGCCGATGATCGGAGTCTGATGCCCGCAGCACCGGTTCGTCTGAGTGATCTGACGCCCGGAGTTGCGGCGTCGATTCAGGTGAAGTTCGTCGAGGAGTGGGAGACGCGGAGTGAGCGTATGCTTCAGACCGGTCTTGTGGCGGACGCTTCCGGAAAGATGAAGTTTGTTCTGTGGAAGGACGAGGGTCGGGAGAAGCTGACTCTCGGGTCGGTCTATAATATATTCTATGCGAGTGTGGATACGTTCGGCGGCCGTTTGTCGCTCGCACTGAACACGGGTGTGTGGATGGAGGATGAGGATACGGATATTCCGGTACCGGTCGTGGTGTCCGCACCCAAAGAGGACCTGCCGGTGACAGCTATCCGCGATCTTTCCCCCGGTTATGCGTCTGTTAGGGTGAAGTTTGTTGAGGAGTGGGAGTTGCGGAGCGATCGCATGATGCAGACGGGTCTTGTTGGTGATGAGACCGGTCGGATCAAGTTCGTTCTGTGGAAGGATGACCGGAAAGAGAAGCTTGTTCCGGATCAGGTGTATCTGATCAAAAATGCGAAGGTGGATGAGTACAACGGTCGCCTGTCTCTTGGTCTGAACAGTGCGGAGTACTCCGCCGCCGATGGCGGCGATGATATTGTGGTGCAGGGTGTTGCCCCGTCAGCGCCGCTGCCGGTAACAAGCATCCGGGATCTTGCGGTTGGATTTGCTTCCCTTCACGTGAAGTTTGTTGAGGAATGGGAGTTGCGGAGTGAACGTATGCTTCAGACCGGTCTGCTGGGTGATGAGACCGGTCGGATCAAGTTCGTTCTGTGGAAGGATGATACGAAGGAGAAGCTTGAACCGGGTCGTGTGTATCATGTTACGAACGCAAAAGTAGATGAGTACAACGGTCGCCTCTCCCTTGTTCTGAACAATGCGGTGTATGGGGCGGATGAGCCGGATGTTGATATTGCGGTCGGCACAGCTCTTGATGCGTATGCGGGAACGATTGTACAGATCTCCGGCGGCTCGGGTCTGGTGAAGCGGTGCCCGGTGGAGGGGTGCAATCGTGTGCTGTCGCGCCAGAATTTCTGTCCGATTCATGAGATTCAGAATGATTACCACTATGATCTGCGCATCAAGGCAGTGTTGGATGACGGTCATAAGGCGTACAATGTGCTGATGGGTCGTGAGGTTACGGAAGCGCTTACCGGTATGACAATGGATCAGGCGATTGATCTTGCTTCGGAGAGTCCGCTCGGGCTTGAGGAGGTCCAGGCGCAGTTTACCGAGAAGTTGTGCGGCCGGTATGTGCGCTGTTTCGGCAATGATTTTGAGGGCCGGATTTTGGTGAAGTCTGCCGAGTTTATTCGTCTGGATCCTTCCGCAACTGCGGAACTGATGAATCGTGCGGGGATTTCCCCTGGAGGTGAGGAATAATGAGTGATGCAGGTTCGAATTTTATGTCCTATGAACGCGAGCCGGCGAAGCGTGTGTTTGCTGCTGAGCTTCGCGAGGCAACGAAGACGTTTAAGGATACCGAGGATGAAAAAAGTCCGCTGTATGTTCTTCTGCCGACCGGCGAGCGGTGTAACCGTGTTCTGCTGGTCGGAACGATTACGCAGAAGGATAAAGTCGGGGATCAGAATATTCTGTATCGCGCGCGCATTTCGGATCCGACCGGTCTGTTTTTTGTGACTGCGGGTTCGTATCAGCCGGAGGCGATGCATCAGTTGGCAAAGATTGATCCAGAGACCCCAGTGTTTGTGGCGGTTGTCGGAAAACCGAGTGTGTACACGACGCCGGAGGGGAAGGTTTTCACTTCTGTGCGCGCTGAGTCGGTTCTTGTGGTGGATCAGGAGACACGCGATCTCTGGGTGCAGGATGCAGCGCGTTCAACGCTGGACAGGATTGATGCGTCGGCTGGGGAAGACCTCGGAAGTGACGTTCTTCTTGCGCGCGAGACGTACCGGTTCGGTCCTGAACACTGGCGACGTATGGTGTATGATGCTCTGAGCCGGATGATGACTCTTTAAATCCCTCTTTTTCTGTTTCTATCCCTGCACGCGCAGATTTTTCCCGCATTTTTGTTTGGCTCCGTTTCGAAGTTTGGATCTGCTGTTTTTATTTGTATTAACGATCCATGTTGTTATCTCACGGCCTGATGGTCTGTATGTGAGATGCAGCTGAGTTTTTCAGTTGTGACTGTATCATAGTTGGTTCGGTGGATTTATATGTGTCCACGTCTAACTATGTTACCTCGCAAAGCAGCGCGAACTGTGGTGCAACACTAGATGCAAATCCGTGTGTTTGTCCGATTGGTTCGAAGAGTATAAATATGCTTGGTGCGTATGTAGTAAGGCTGTTTATTAAGTGGAGAACGAAACGCGAACCGGTGAATCTCACGCGGTAGTTTGTTCTGAC
>DALTYF010000081.1 GCA_029986195.1 Methanocorpusculum sp.
CCCACGGAAAACACTGAACACACTGAAAGAAAAAACATCACGGAACAGTTCGTAAACAACACGGAACTAATGCGTTATTCGATCAGCGACGATCATTCGTAGGCAATAAACGAATTTAGGTGTAACGCCTGCCCGGACATGATACTTTTATCCCTGCAAAGTCAACCAATACCTCATGCCTCTGTCAGCCGATGACATCAAAAACCTCCATAAATATGAAGTCAGTATCCTTCGTGCACTGGAGAGGATGATGCACCGCTACGCCTGGGTCCCCGAAGATGATCTCAAGGCCGCGGTCCGCCTCTCGGCAGCAGAGACCAAATACCGTGTCGGCAACCTCATTCACCGCGACATGGTAAGATCCGACACCGTCCCCTACAAAGGATACGCGCTCGTCTTCAAAGGATACGATGCCCTTGCACTCTCCGCACTTGCGCAGAAAAAAACCATTTCGGCACTCGGTACCATGATCGGCGTCGGCAAGGAGTCAGAGATCTACGAAGCACTCGGATTTGGTGTGGTCGTCCTGAAACTCCATAAAATCGGCCAGAGATCCTTCCAGACCGTCCGCACCAACCGTGAATACATGCCGGAAAAAACCCACTGCCCCTGGATATTTGCCTCCGCAAAATCCGCCGAACGGGAGTATGAAGCACTCAAGGCACTCAACGGAAAAGTAAACGTCCCGGTCCCCATTGACATAAACCGGCACGTAATCGTCATGTCCTTCATCCCCGGCGTAAACCTGCACCGGTGCAGACTCGAAAACCCGGACGGTATCTGGCAGGAGATCCTCACCCAGATAAAATCCGCATACGACTGCGGCTTCATCCACGGTGACCTCTCCGAGTACAATATCATGTATGACGACGCGGCCGTCTGGATCATCGACTGGCCGCAGTGGATTCCCCCGAGTCATCAGAACGCAGAAGCGGTTCTGCGTCACGACATCGAGACCGTCGCCGCATTCTTTGCAAAAAAATACCAGCGGGAGTATGACACCGATGACGCATTCAGGTATGTCACCGGCAGGACGATGGAATGAGCGGACGCATCTTTGGCATCGACATTATTCGCGGATCGGTTCGGTCCGGAACCATCCGGCCGCATTACGCACTTGTCCGCGTGGAGGACGGGACAGTCATCTCCGAAGAAAAAAACGTCACACAATTCCGGCTCATGCGCTATATCCGTGCCGAGCAGCCGGAGGTTCTCGCGGTTGACAGTATTCAGGAGATTGCACAGGGAACCGCAGATCTGTATGCATTCCTCGCGGAACTTCCCGCGGGCACAAAACTGGTACAGGTAACCGGCGACGGCGTGAAAATGGAGACGCTGCCCCGCGTCGCCGCCCGCTACAACCTCTCCTTTGACAAACAGAATCCAATGGAAGAGGCGAAAGCTTCCGCACTTCTTGCCTCGTTTGGTGCGGGATACGAGGTTCTCGCATACACGGGCATTACTGACATTACCGTTTCCCGCAACCGGTCTCCCGGACGCGGCGGCTGGAGCCAGAACCGGTACGTACGGAAGATGCACGGGGCAGTCCGCACCCATGCCCGCGATATTGAGATGAAACTGGTCTCCGCAAATCTTGAGTACTCCATGATCGTCCGCCGCGCCTTCGGCGGTGAAAGCCGGGTGGTCTTCACGGTCTATGCACCGCGCGGACAGATCCCGGTATCTCCCTCCAAGGGCGGCGATGCACAGATACGTATCGCCGGACGCAGACGCGACAAGATTGCATTCCAGCCGCTGACGAAAAAGCCCCGGTACCTGATTGTCGGAATCGACCCCGGAACCACCATCGGTATTGCAGCCCTTGATCTTGACGGGAACCTCGTCTATCTTGCAAGTACCCGGCTCTTTTCCGCAGCCGACCTGACCCGCGAGATTGCGGCCCTGGGAAAACCGCTCATCATCGCATCCGACAAAGCTGAGATGCCATTCGGCGTGGAAAAGATCCGGCGCGCCTTTTCGGCGGTTGCCTGGAATCCGAAAAAAGATATCCTGATCAAAGAAAAGTACGTTCTTGCCGCAGGTCGTGATTTCAAAAACGATCACGAGCGCGATTCGCTCTCTGCGGCAGTCTATGCATACCGGACCTACAAGAACAAGTTTGAAAGTATCCTCAAACGGGCACCCGCAGGAGTTGATACCGACGAGCTGCGGGCACAGATAGTCCGGGGACTTTCCCTGGAGCAGGCGCTGTCCCGCATCAGCGGGACTGCACCTGCGGCAGTACCGGATGCGACAGAGCCGGATGAGCTGCCGGAGATCATCTTTGACGAGCGGGACGAACGTATCACCCGGCAGGAGGAGACTATCCGGCGGCTGAGAACACTTGCAGAAACTCTTTCACGGGAATCAGCCGGAAAGGATAAGACAATTTCGGTACTCCACCGGAAACTCAATGCGGAGCGGGAAGAGCGGTACGCCGAACTGCTTGCCGCAACCGAGATTGCCGAACGTGACCGTGAGATTGCAGCGGTGAAAAAACAGCTCCGAAAGGAGGAACGGCGGTGCAAAAATCTGCGGATACGACTGGATCGGATGAAACGGTATGTGTCGCTGCAGGCAGGCGAGGGCTGTTCCGCGCTGAAGGTTCTGCCGCTGCTTGCACGCGATGCAGTCCGGGTGCTTGATGAGGAGATGGGAATCGGCGAAGAGGATCTGCTGTATGTTCTGAAGATTGACGGGTGGGGTAAATCGGTTGTCCGCGAACTTGCCGAGGCGCGGGTGAAAGCAGTGATTCTACCGCGGCATGTATATACCCGGGCGCAGGAACAGCATCTGACTGATGAGTTCCGGGATGCAGGTCTGCCGGTTCTCTCCGGTGCGGATCTCTCGCCCCGTGTCAAAGGAAAGATCGGCGTGGCGGATACCGCAGCCCTTGAAGATGCTCTTGCGGTCTGGCATACTTCGCAGACAGTTTTTTCCCGGGAGAAGAAAGCGGCGGTGATTGATTCTATGGTCCGGGAGTATCAGGTAGAGCGGGTACGGGAGGTGCGGGAACTCGGTATCGATCCGGCAACCATTGTTCCCGAGCGCTATCTGAGAACCGCGCTTCCACCGAAGGAAAAAGAGCCGGCAAGAACCGTTGTCAGAAAACCCGCAGAGAAAAAGACCGAACAGGCGGCAGCACCGAAAACATCAGTGCCTGCCGCCCCGGAGGTTGAGGAAAAACCGCCGGAACCGGCGGAGGAGCAAAAGGCGGCCACGCCCGATCTGCTGACGGCGGTTCTTGCGGAGTACAGAGAAAAGAGAAAGAAAGAGATCTCCGGTGATACATAATGGATGACAGGCAACTGCTTGAAACAATCCGCGACCTGATCGGCCGCAGTGAAACGAGTGACGACTGCGCAGCATTTCCCTTTGACGACGGACGAAAAATTCTGGTGTCAACAACCGATATGCTGCATAAGAAAACCGACTTTCCGCGCAAGATGACCCCCTGGCAGATGGGATGGATGAGTGCGGCGGCAAGCCTTTCCGATATTGCAAGCTGCGGCGCGCAGCCGATCCAGGTACTGGTTGCGGTCGGTCTTGACCGGCCGGAACGGCTGCGGGCAATCATGGAAGGTGCGGTCGCCTGCACCAGAGCCTGCGGGGCTGTGGTAGCGGGCGGCGACATCGACAGCCATACGGAGCTGACGATTGTGACAACCGCATTCGGTATTGTGGAGAAAGAGTATTACTGTACCCGAACGGGAGCAAAGCCCGGGGATCTCGTCTGCATTACCGGACGTCCCGGGTCGGCGCAGGCGGCCCTTGACGGATGCTCCGGATACTGGGAGAACCTTGTCATGCCAAAGCCGCAGGTTTTCACCGGCCAGCGGATTGCACGGGCAGGGGCGTCTGCCATGATGGACGTCTCCGACGGCCTTGCACTCTCGCTCTACGATATGGGCGAGGCATCGGGCGTCGGGTTTGTGCTCCGCGAAAATCTGCCGCTGCTTCCAATCGCTGATGCGAAGAAGTACTTCCTCTACGGCGGCGGCGACTATGGTCTGCTGTTTACCATTCCGCGCGAAAAGTTCGTGAGAATGGACGTTCCGGTATCCGTAATCGGTGAAGTTGTGGAAGAGCCGGGTGTGTTCCTCGGGGAAGAGCCGGTGGAAAAACTCGGCTATGCCCATGTGTGGAACTAACAAAATATTTTTTTGAAAAAAATAACGGGAAGAGGATTACTCCTCATCAGGGAACAGACTCTGCTGCTCCGCATCCTCCGGTACCGGAGACTCGGAGGACTCCTCCTCCCCTTCGTCCGCAGGAACAACCGCAATACTTGTGACCTTATCCCCTTCATCCACACGGATGATGCGGACGCCCTGGGTGCTCCGTTTCTGAATCGAAATGTCGCCTGCCTGCGTACGCATCACCACGCCGCCCGCCGTTGTAATCACAATCTCCTCATCATCACCGATCGCAAGTGAGGAAACCACACCGCCGCGCTCAAGGTTCGTCATAATATTGCGGACACCCATCGTCCCGCGACCCTTGCCGCGGAACTCATCAAAGGCCGTCCGCTTACCGTAACCGCCCTCCGTAATCGTCAGCAGATGATCCTTCTCGACAAGCGTCAGCGCACGGACCGCATCCCCGCGGCGCAGCGTGATACCCTTCACACCCTGCACGCCGCGACCGGTCGACCGGACCTCATCCTCACTAAACCGCAGACTCTGACCGAGCCATGTCGTCAGCACCACATCGCACGACCCGTCCGTTACCATCACGTCCACGAGTTCATCTCCCTCAAGAATCGTCATCGCAATCAGACCACCGGACCGCGGACGCGAAAACAGCTCCTCGGACATCTTACCGACCTTGCCCATCTTCGTTGCAAAGAACAGATACTTGTCCGACTCAAAGTTCCGCAGCGGAATGACCGCCGTAACATCCTCGTCCGTCAGATTCAGCAGATTCACAATCGCCTTGCCCTTGCTCTGGCGCGATCCTTCCGGAATCTCATGCACCCGCAGCCAGTAGACACGGCCGCGGTTGGTGAAACACAGCAGATAATCATGCGTGCTTGCAAGGAACACCTTATCCACCGAATCCTCGTCCTTCGTCGTCATGCCCGTCACACCGCGGCCTCCGCGGCGCTGCTGGCGGCAGGAATCAAGCGGCATCCGCTTGATGTAGTTCTGCGAAGTCAGCATCACCAGAACCTGCTTGTCCTCGATGAAGTCCAGAACATCCATGTCCATGTTCGCCGAGTAATCGATCTTCGTCCGGCGCTCATCCGCATACTTTGCACGAATCTCCGCCGTCTCTTCCTTAACGACCGACAGAATGTTCTCGTCGGAAGCTAAAATCCAGTTCAGCTTATCAATGATGACCTGAAGCTCATTCTTCTCATCGATAATCTTCTGCTGTTCCAGAGCAGCG
>DALTYF010000082.1 GCA_029986195.1 Methanocorpusculum sp.
GGCGCCCCCCCCCGCGGCTGGAACACCACCCGCGGACTCATCTACCTCCGGATCGACCACGAAGCCCTCGCAGCACTCGACCCCGAAGCCGCCGAAAGCGCCTACCGCTCAGCACTCGACAGCTTCGAAGAAGAACAAATGGACAACGAAGAAGTAGCCCAGATACGCTTCTCCTTCATCCTCCTCGAAAAACTCCTCGGCCACTACGACGCCGCCCGCTACGAACTCGGCCTCCTCCTCAAAAGCCGCACCGACCCCGTCTACCGGCTTCTGGAAGCAGAACTCGCCGCCCGCACCGGACACGGCGACGACGCCAACACCATCTACCGCAGTCTCATTGCCGAAGAATGCAGCAAAGACGCAGAAATAGCCGACCCCGCCATGCAGGAACTCATCATCACCCGCTTCAAAGCATTCCTCGACTCCGTCCGCAGCAAAGAAGAAGTCGCAGGCATCATCAGCGTCCTCCTCTCCTCCTACCCGACCGCCGTCTGCTTAACACAGATCGGCGCCGCCTACGAAGAAGCCACTACCTTATTCCAGCCGCCGGACTGGTACTACCGGGCATACCGCGCCGACTACATCCACGGCGGCATCGCCTACGCCGCATTCCTCAAACGCCTCGGCGAAGACCGCGAATGCGAAACCGTCATCCGCTACATCCTCACCAACATCACCCGTGCCGCCGACGTCGAACGCGTCGCAGGCGTCGTCCTCAACGGCAAAGAAGCCATGTACCGCATCCCCAAAGTCATGGAACAGATCCTTGCCCGCCCTCACCTCGGTACTCGAAAAACTCTCCTCCAACGGCCGTGAAATGCTCGCCGTCGACCTCCTCTACGCCGCCGATGACGCCCTCGAACGGCAGGACTACGAAGAATGCAAATGGCACTGCCTGCTCGGTCTCGACGTCATGCCCTGCTACCCGCCGTAATCAAAGTCGAAGACTTCATGCAGCTACTCTCCCAGGCAAAAGGCCGGGCACTCGCCGAACGCCCCGTCCTTCTGGAAAAGAACGCCTGGCTGGAAACCACCGCCGACCCAGGCAGTGAACCCGCCCCGGTTGCAAACCTCCTCGACCTTGACGAACGCGAACAGCAGGTCATCGCCTTCCTCAAAGAACACCGCGAAGCAACCGAAATGGACCTCAGAACCGTCCTCAACACCCGCCGCGTCACCGGCATCGTAAACGGCATCCTCACCAAAGCCGCCGAAAAAGGCGTAAAGATCATCGAAAAACGGGGCGTTGGCGACCGTGGAGAAATATATGGCTATACCGGAGAATAACGGAATCGGGCGTGACGAACGCCGGCTGGAAAGTGTTGCAATCATCAACGCACTGCGTCGCGGAACCGTCCCCGAATCAGGACTCGGACGACTCGCCGTCGGCCTGCAAACCGAAGAAAAAGTCATCACCTCCCAGCTCGCATTCGTCGGAACCGGTCACGCCGACTGCAAATTTGTCCGCGGCGAATACGGATCCGGCAAAACATTTCTCATCTCGCGTGCCGTAGAGATCGGACTTGCCGCAAAATTTGTCACAAGTCACGTCGTCATCTCACCCGACACCCCGCTGCACAAACTCCAGGCAGTCTATGCACGCATCTGCGCAGGACTTACCACCCCGACCGAAGACCATGCCTTAAAAAGCATCATCGACACTTGGATCTACGGCATCGAAGACCGGCTCATCAGCACCGGCATCGACGAAAACGACCCCGCACTTGCCGACCTGACCACAAAAGAAATCGAAGCAGTTCTAACGCGGGTAAGCGGCATTCACTCCGGCCTTGCCGCAGCACTCCGGACCTACTATCAGGCAAACAACAAAGGCGACTTCGCCACCGCCCA
The DNA here is from genome assembly GCA_029986195.1 of Methanocorpusculum sp. Taxonomy (GTDB): domain Archaea; phylum Halobacteriota; class Methanomicrobia; order Methanomicrobiales; family Methanocorpusculaceae; genus Methanocorpusculum. Next base: position 1,852 of record DALTYF010000082.1, read on the forward strand.
GGCAGCCATCGGCTGGATATCCGGAGAACAGACCGTCGGCCGAACCTTCAAAGCACAGGCCGGTCTCAAAGGAACCGTAACCGAAGGAGACGCACTTGCATTCCTGAACAGCCTGGTGCACATTATCGTACAGGCCGGATACGCAGGTCTCCTCGTCAGCTTCGATGAAGTGGAAACCGCCCAGGCATTCGCCCGGCCCCAGCGGGAAAAAGGATACATCAACCTCCGCCAGATTGTGGACATGATTGACCGGAACGAACTGCCGAACTGCTTCCTCCTGTTTGCCGGAACCCCGGCACTCTTCGACAGTGCAAAAGGCATCCGGTCCCTGCCGCCGCTCTACGACCGCATCGGCATGATCGCCGACGACGGATTTTCCAATCCCATGCAGACACAGATCATTCTGCCAAAGTTTGACATAAAAAAACTCGAAGAAGTCTCCCTGCGGGTAATCGACATCTACACCGAAGCATACTCCGAAGTTGACAAGACCCGTGTCTCCATTCGGTTTATCCGGACCATGATCGAACGCGTGACCGGACGTTTCGGCGGCCGCGTGGATGTGGTACCGCGTCTCTACCTGCGGGAGTTTGTGGACGTACTGGACAAATGCGCTCTGTATGACTCCTATAACCCGATGGAAAAGTACGCGTTCATCGCAAAAGAGGATGACACATCGCTGAAAGAGGAAGAAAAAGCCGTCATGGAAGTCAGCTGGTGATTTCCCGCAACCCTTTATTTTTTCGCCGCCAATAATATCCGACGGAACCACCCATGGATAAAAATCTCTACATAGAACAGATCACCAACGGAACAGAAGTCTCCTCTCTCTTCCTCGTCAAACGCTCCGACCTCCGCAGCAAACGCGGCGAACAGTTTGTGTACATGACACTTGCCGACCGCACCGGAACCATTGAATGCAAAGCCTACGGCGACAAAGCAGTTGAAGCAGCCCGTGCCGTCAAGACCGGCATGGTCTATGCCATCTGCGTATCGGCAAAACCAACCCAGAACGGCGAACTGCATCTCTTCTCAGACACTGCCGAAACCCTTCACTCACTCCTCAGAGGACCGGTCGCACTCATACCCGGACAGGACACCGAGTTCATCTTCACCCCGCCGACATCACCGGCAACGCATCCGAAATCCAGAAAATTGTCGCAAGCATTATCAACGGCGACCTCCGGCTCTTTGTAGCCTGCTGCCTCGATCAGCGGTTCTACGAATGTCCCGCCGCCATCCGCCGCCACCATGAATACATCGGCGGCCTCTGTGAACACTCCCTGGAAACAGTCAGAATCGCCTTAAACCTTGTCGAAACCATGCCTCGGACCGAGATCAACCGTGACATGGTCATCGCCGGAGCAGTCCTGCACGACATCGGCAAGATCTTCTGCTTCGACAAAGTCGGCTACGGCTACGTACCCAACGACACCTACAACCTCATCGAACACATCACCATGGGCATCATGTTCATCGACGAATACAAACACCTCATCTCCGAAGCCCAGCTCTTACAGCTCCGCCACATCATCCAGTCGCACCACGGCATCTACGGCGACGTCGTCCCCCTCACTGCCGAAACATGGCTCGTAAACCAGGCAGATGGGGCCAGCTCCCTCCTCCGCAGCATGACGTATCGTCGACGACCTCTCAGAAACCCCCAAAGGCCAAAAGAAAAAAGGCCTTCGCAGTGAAAAATTCCTCTGGAAAGCAGTATAACCCCCCTCTTTTTCATCCGGTATCCGCAGGAATGTATCTCCGGGATACAGCAGCACCGTGCATACCATCCTTCGCGCTTTTGGAAATCTTCGTATGACCCATATCAATACAAATTATTTTTCCAACACAAATCATAACTTGGTTTGAATACAAATAAATACTCATTATGTCAATTATGTTTAATGCACATTATGGAAGGGTACTTACCCATCGAATGGTGTGTGCTGTGGGCAGTGCTCTCGGCACCATGTGTCATCTACGGTCTGTGGAGGATGAAACAGATGATATAGCAGGACAGACGCGTTCTTCCTCTGATGGCAGTCTGCGGTGCATTTGTGTTCGTACTTTCCGCACTGAAGATCCCGTCAGTTACCGGAAGCTGCTCGCATCCGACCGGAACCGGTCTGTCCGCTTCCTTCTTCGGCCCGTGGGTCACCGCGGTTCTTGGAACCATCGTATTGTTATTTCAGGCAATTTTACTTGCGCACGGCGGTCTTACCACACTTGGAGCAAACGTATTCTCGATGGCAATCGTCGGCCCGTTTGTTGCCTGGCTGATCTTCGTCGCACTGCGCCGCTACGCTCATGCCGGTCTCGGCCTGTCGGTGTTCATCACCGCAGCAGTTGCAAACCTGGTGACCTACACCGTTACCTCTCTGCAGCTTGCCCTTGCCTTCCCGGCTGACGGCAGCATTCTCACGGCCTTCATTGCATTTGCAACCATCTTTGCCGTAACCCAGATTCCGCTTGCAATCATTGAAGGTATCATCTGCGGCCTCGTTGCAAAGTACATCGTCCGTGTCAAGCCTGACATTCTCAAGAAACTCGGCATCATCGAAGATGCAGAGATCGCAAAAATCCAGGGTGAGGCAGCATGAACCGGGCGACAACGGAGATCATCCTCGGCATTGCCGTCATCGTCATCTTCGTGATCGGCACACTGTTTCTCATCCCCTCCGGAGGAGAAGGTGAAGAAGGCTGGGGCGGTGCGGACGGCGGAGCCGCCGACCTGATCGACAGCACCGGTTATGTTCCCTGGTTCAACCCGATCTGGGAACCACCGAGCGGCGAGATCGAATCACTGTTCTTCTGCGTTCAGACCGCAATCGGCACAGTCATCGTCGGCTACTTCTTCGGATACTGGAGAGGTGCCAAAGGCCGCAAAGACGAAGAGTAAGTACACACGTGTGGACAAAGCCTGACAGCTGTTTTGTTCCCCGGGGCCGGACACCCCGTACTTTTTTTTACAACGACGGTCGGAACATCAAAAACAGATCACCTGTTTTATGGTCTCTCACCACCATATTTCCTGCGAAACATGATCACCTTCCTTGCAGGAATCGCTATTCTCATCCTCGGCTACTGCATCTGGGGCACAGTCGCCGAAAAGATCTTTGCTCCCGACGACCGTCTCACCTCCGCACTCGCACATCCGGACAGGGTAGAACGGGTCCCGCTCTCCAAAAAACGCAACATGCTTCTGCAGCTGCTCAATATTGCCGGCATGGGTCCGATTGTTGGCGTTGCCCTTGGAATTAAGTTCGGCGCAATCGTCTTTCTTCTGCTCCCCATCGGAAACGTGATCGGCGGTGCGATTCATGACTACTATATCGGCATGATCTCCGCACGAAATAATGGCGCCGACGTTCCGACCCTGATGGAGAAGTTCTTCGGCCGGCGGTCAGCAGCCTGTTCATGGTGCTTGCCGCTGTCTGCCTGGTTCTAGTCGTGACCACTTTTACCAACGTCCCCGCCCGGTTTATCCGGACCCTGATTCCACTCG
>DALTYF010000083.1 GCA_029986195.1 Methanocorpusculum sp.
ATGTTTCCGGAAACCGGATGTGGAAGTCCTTCTCTTTGATTTTGCTGAGGAACCAAAGAGAAAGACCTCCGAATACAGTTTCCAGAAAAAAACCTACGAAATACTTTCATCACATCACACACCCTGTCTGCTCACCGTCCCACCACCAGCAGTTTCCAGAAAAAGAGAGTTCAGCAGAGAGAGGAATCCCCCGCTCAGACATCTGAAAACGGAATTTCAATGACCGAAAGATCCGCCGGTGCGACAATCTCCCCATCGAAGAACTCTTTTGCATCCTGCACATGGCTTGCCGTTGACGTGTACCGCGAGCTGAAATGCACCAGTGCCAGAATCTTCGGATGAACGGCCGCGGCAACCATTCCCGCCTCCCGTGCCGTTGAGTGCCAGACCTCCTTCGCACGGGCCGAACCCTCCTCCTCATCAAACGTCGCCTCATGGATCAGCAGATCCGCCCCTTCCAGCAGATCATTTTTATTCTTCACGGGCCGGGTATCACCCGTATACACCACCTTCCGGCCGCGGCGGCGCTCACCCATCACCTGTTCCGGTGAAATAACGACCTCCGCATCATCGCGGACAATCCGCACACTCTCTCCGCGCTGTAACTTCCCGAACAGCGGACCCGGGGGAACACCAAGTGCAACCGCCCCCTCGCGGTTGAACCGTCCGGGACGCATATCCTCCTCCAGCACATACCCGACACTCTCAATCCCGTGATACGTCTTAAACGCCATCACCGAATATCCGTCAAACAGGGTCACATCGCCGTCCGCAACCTCCACTGCGGACAGCACAAACGGAATCTTCGGCGTCAGCCGGCGGATAATCTCCACAAACCCGTCCACCCCCGAAGGCCCGTAGATCGTCAATGGCTCCGTTCGTCCGTTGAACGCCATCGTCTCCACCAGTCCGAAAATGCCGAGATAATGATCCGCGTGCCAGTGTGTCACAAAGATTGCATTCACTGTAAATCCGGTCTTCGCCCGCATCATCTGCTGCTGTGCTCCCTCGCCGCAGTCGAACAGCAGCGTGTCCGAACCCCGGCGGATCATAATGCACGACGGATTTCTGTTCGGTGTCGGCAGTGCTCCGGCAGTTCCCAGAAAATGCACAAACAGTGTCTCGCCGCCTGCCATGATCAGAACCACTCCCGGATCAGATCCAGACTGACCCTGCCCTCTGCGGGATTCCTGCCTTCAACGACCATAATCTTTCCGTGATACTCCGCCCGGATCTTTGGCATAATCTTTTTCCAGTCGATGGACCCCTTTCCAAGCGGAAGATGCTCATCGTACTTTCCGTAATTATCATGGATATGCAGATGTGCCGCCCGCGGCAGAATCACCCTGCAGAAGGCATCCAGATTCCCGTTCGTATTCGCATGCCCCACATCAAACGTCATGGAAATCCCCGACACCGCATCCGCAAAACCCTCCAGCTCATACGGATCCCGGCAGTAAAAATCCTCAAGGTTCGGCATATTCTCAAGCGCCACACAAACCCCCGCACGCTCCGCAACCTCACCAAGCCTTGCCAGAGCCTCTTTGTGAGTATTCCATGCTGCGGAGGTCGCCTCACGGCCGTTTGGTTCAAGGTATCCCGGGTGCAGCGTAATGGTATCTGCAATCTCCGACGCAGACTCGATGCACGCCGAAAGCTGACTCACCGTCGCGTTCCAGACATCCGCATTCAGCGACGAGGGGTTCAGACCGGAAAACGGCAGATGCACCGAGGACTCAAGACCCGTATCCCGCAGAACCTTTCGGATCCCCGGAAATTTCCGCGGAATATCTGCAACACTGTGGAACCAGCCGTCCATCGAAATCTCCCAGCCGTCAAACCCGGCCTGTGCAATCCCTGCAACCCAGCTCTCTGGATCCTTGAGGGAAAGCCGCGACGATGCAAAATAGACCTTCATAGCTCCTCCGAAAACACCCGCCGCACCGCCGCCTCATAGACGTCCCGTGTTGATTCGTTCACGAGCCGCACCCCGGCAAGTGCCATCGCAGCAGCAAGCCCGAATGACTCTTCGCGCTCATCGCGGGCCTTCAGACTCTCCGCCGTCGTTGTGTCATCGCTTCGTCCCCGCGACTGCATCCGGGAAAGCCGCACCGCAAACGATGCCTCAACGGCTACCAGCACAAACTCCGGAAAAACCAAACGGAAGTAGCGAACCTCCGCATCCCCCCGGATACCGTCGATAACCACCGCATCCGCGTGCTGCTTTCCGACCTCTTCTGCGGTCAGCATCGCAACCGCATCCATCCCGAAGTCCTTACGGAGCCTGCGGGCGGCAGCCCCGATATTTTCATCGGTGAGGGCAAGACCCGAGGCGGTTACCTGCCGCCGGATCATGTCTCCCATTACCACTACAGGAATACCGAGTCCTGCGGCAATCTGCGAAAACTCACCCTTCCCGCTCGCCGGATATCCGACAACACCGATAACCTTCATCTCTAATTAGTATGCAGGGAATTTCATTAAGCCCATCGCTTTCAGCGGTTCAGCATCGTCCGGGCTTCCGCTGCCGTTCTGATACACTCCATATACGACAGACAGCGTGCCGGATCCGGTTCGGTCTCCGCCCGGGTACAGAACTGGAGAATCAGGGCGTCCAGTCGTGCGGGAATGTCGCCGGAAACCGGCACCGGCGTGCTTTGTTCCTTTGCGTACTTCGGCGTAATCACCCGCACGTTCTCCGGAACCGGAACGGAACCGTCCGCTGCAACAACCTTCGGCACTCCGGTCTGCGGCGCTGCCGCGGCGCAGACCACGCACATGCGTTTGCCTTTCACCTCAAACATTGGAGCTCCGCAGTCAGGACACAGATCCGCCAGCATCTTTGCCCCGCCGAGAAGGTACTCAGCCATAATATCGTCAGGTTTTCGTGCACCGCTATTCATACTGATACTATTATTCCGCCCGGCACATATAGATAGTATCCTTTATCTCTGTGGACGCTCTAAACTTAAACATAGTTTTGGGGTATGCTATCTTGTTCCATCAGGATAGACCAGGCTTTCAGGAGGGATTTTCAACATGGCAAGTCCGGAAGAGATGATAAAACAGTGTGTGATGATGCTTCAGGCAATCAGCGAGGATTCAACGATTCCCCGCAACATCCGCCGTGTCGCAGATGAGACAAAGACAGTGCTTCTTGATGAAAAGAAGACCACCGGACTGCGGGCCGCTGATGCGCTGTCCTTAATTGATGAGATCAGCAACGATCCGAACATGCCGGTCTATGCCCGGACCAGTATCTGGCAGCTCGTTTCCACGCTTGAAGCGGTTCCGCTTGACTGAAATACCATCTCAGTCATTATCTTTTTTCAGTGTTTTTTCAGCAGGGGAAGAGCTGTACATGCGTGCAGCCGATACAAACCCGGAGTTTTTCGGCGCGGTAAAGGATCTCAGAACTGCTCCTGCCTCGTCAGCGGAGTCTGAGACTGCGAGCAGTTTTGTCTTTGTCAGATCGATTTTATGGCCGCAGATGCAGGTCTTTGTTGCATGCGTAAGATCGGCAACCTGCATCCGTCTGCAGCGCGGACAGCCAATCACCCCGAACCCCTCACGTATCATATGAAGGAGAAATGGTGGCGCACAACCACCAGCCGTTTTTCCATGAACTCCTCAATCAGATATTTCGGTCCTTCCCGCCCGATACCGGAGAATTTTATTCCGCCATAGGGCATGGAGTCTGCACGGAACGTCGGGTAGTCATTGATGACGAGTGTTCCCCCCTCAAATTCCATGGCGGCCTTTTCCACGACGTCCAGAGAGTTGGTGAAGACACTTCCCTGCAGACCGTATCTTGATTCGTTCACCATCCGGATGACCTCGTCAAAATCCGAGTACCGGCGGACGATGATCATCGGCGAAAACATCTCACTTGAACAGACGCCCATCTCGGATGAGGTGCGTTCCAGAACCGTCGGGTAAAACAGCGCACCGTCACGTACGCCGCCGACCAGAATGCGCGCGCCCCGCATTACCGCCTGCTTGATCTTCTCCTCGGTCTTCACGGCTTCCGTCTCCGAGATCATCGGACCTACATCGGTTTCCGGCAGACGGGGATCCCCTACAATAAAGGATCGCATGTGATCCAGGATCATCGCAAGACAGGTGTCGTAGATCTCGTCATGGAGGTAAACCCGCTGTACACTGATACAGCTCTGACCTGCGTTGACCACCGCGCCTTCAGCAATCCTCCGGGCGGCATAGGCAAGATCCGCATCCTTGTACACCACTGCCGGTGCGTTTCCTCCCAGTTCAAGGCTAATGCGTCGGCCGGGAAAAAGTTCTTTCAGCCGCCAGCCGACTACCGGGCTTCCCGTAAAGGACAGCACGATAAACCGGGGGTCACGTACCAGTGTCTCGGCGTTGGATCCAAAGCATGGAACCACATTGACGGCGTTTGCCGGGTATCCCGCTTCAAGTATCAGGCTGGCAAGCAGAAGGGCTGAGAGAGGCGTTTTTGTGGACGGTTTGAGAACAAAGGAACACCCCGCAGCAATTGCCGGACCGATTTTATGACAGACAAGATTCAACGGGTAATTGAAGGGCGTGATGCACAGGACGGGACCTGAGGGAACTTTGTAGTAGTAGCCGGTGTAGCCTTCGCCAAACTCGGTACTGTCCATGGGGATCACCTTGCCGGTAAGCCGGACACTTTCCTCTGCAGACATCCGCATCACGGAAACCGCACGTGTCACTTCACGATGCGCCTGTCGGACCGGTTTGCCGGATTCGTGAACCAGGATCTGTACGAACTCTTCATGATGCTCTTCGATTTTGTCTGCGATCCGTCGGAGAATTTCTGCGCGGCGGTGACCGGGCAGAATTTTCGTCTCGGCAAATCCCAGGGTTGCGCAGTCTGCCGCACGTGCCTGATCCTCCATGCCCGCAATGCAGATTTCGGCGTATTTTTCACCAGTATAGGAAAATATCACCGGAATGCTATTTGGACTGCGGGTTGGCTGACCCCCGATATAGTATGGTTCTCCCATCTTTCTCTAACTCCCCCGAGGTTGTTTCGTTCTATTCTCTTCTGCTCTTTCTATTAAAGAGTTGGGAATATGACAAAAAACAGATCCCGGCAGACCGGCGTTGCCGGGATAATCCTGATCGGGGGGATTGGGACACTATCGACAACGCCGTGTGTTCCGCGGGTTGTTTGAGAAGTACAACGTCCGGCAAATCGGCTTTGTTCCAAAAGTCTAAACTTGTTCATAATGTCTGATTGGATTATTTGGAATTTTTTATCTTTGG
>DALTYF010000084.1 GCA_029986195.1 Methanocorpusculum sp.
GGGACAGTCCGCAAAACCAAGTCCTTCAGAAATCCAGATTTCCCTGCCGCAGTGAGGGCAGACGAATATTTCAGCGTTTCCCATGCTGGTTCCATCTTTGGTGATAGAGTAGGTTGATTGTATTGATAAAATGTATGATGTACTCTGTCAGGCGGCATATTCCCAGGGTACCGGTATCTTCCGCAGCATCAGGGCAGCAGGCTTTCCGGCAGGGTGTCCATACCGATCAGCGCCAGCAGTTCGTTCACCTGTTCGCGTTCGACCGCAATTCTGTACGGTTCCGGCCGCCCGGTCGTGTGGATCAGGGCGAAGTACGATACGTCCTTGATCTCCGGAGTAACGTTGTCCGGGATCAGTATATCGATTCGTTCTACGGCGATCCGGTTTCCTCCGGGACAGGGAACGGCCATCGCTGATGCAGTATTCACCAAAGTCCAGATGTACTCTTCGCCGTTTTGGAAAAATGACCACGTGAGGTTTACCGGCACTGCATACTGCATGGTAATTACGGTGCCGGACAGTCTTGTGGTGACGACATCTCTTTCACCCTGATTTGATTCCTGAAACGGAGAGAAACGATAGTTCTCTTCCATGATCTTTTCTATTCTTTCCGTGACCTCTGCGGGATGCTGCGGAATGATATGAAGACCGTGCGAGACGACCGAGAGACCGTCCGTTTCGATGAATGCTGCGGCGCTGCCGAGGAAGACGAGAGCCGCACCAAAACAGATGACGGTGAAGAGAATCGGGAGGAGCGTCGTGCGGGACATGGATGAGTGATCTGTCTTTGGCAGGTTATGAAAATATTGATCAAACCATCATCGGGAGGGAAAAAAGATCAGAATTGTGGCGGATGTTTTCTCCTTTCGGTTCGAAGTCATGAATCGCCTGATATGCCCGCAGAAATTTTTCCCATTCCTTTTTGATCTCATAGGGGGCATCGTCCCGGAATACACTCACCTCTTATCGAATGAGCCATAATACTATTTGTGTAATATACAAAACGATTACCAATCCTAACCCAATCAAGATCTAGAATCTTTCTCGTTCAGTCATTTTTCACAGTTTCCCATCGTGATGTTCGAATCACCAATGTTGGCGTTATTCAGATACAATGGATTCATTTGTGGAATTTGCGCACACAGGGTACTCAATTGAGGAGATCAATACGATCATCCCCAATACAGAGAGTAGTTTTTGCATCATAGTTCACCTTTAAAATATTTCAACTGTACTGCATCGTCGCCACCGTTCCGTATTTTTCGCAATCACGAATATTTCCCAGATCCGGAGTATTCAGGTAATTTTGAAAACTCATCTCTGCGATATCTTCTATTTTTCCGAGAACCACCGTGCTGTTCTCCGGAATAATCTCTGTACCATGAGAGATAATATATAGACCCTGCAGACGTTCGGCTGAGGCGGTTTCCTCCGGAGAAAACGTATCCGGTGCGGGCAGACTGTTTCCGTACTGAACCAGACCAAACGCCAGAATACATCCAAGAAGAATGGCAACCACAAAGACCGCCATTATCTGGAGAGTATCACTGCGTGGCATTACGGAATTATTCGCCTCATATATGATAAGGGTAGTGGTCAGGACCCTTTCTCCCCTCCCGTTCTCTTTATCCTCTTTACCGCCCAATACATCCCCACACATGACCGGCGGCGAAGACGTCTTCAAATACAAACAGTGTCTCATCCTGCGAACCGACCTCAAGCTCAGCTGCGGCAAAATGTGCGCCCAGGCAGCCCACGCCTCGATTGGCGCCTTTGAAAAAGCCTCGCTCCTCGACAAAAAAGCCTGGATGCGGGAAGGCCAGAAAAAAGTCGCCCTCAAAGCCCAGGGTGAACGTGCACTCTACGAACTCAAAGCAACCGCAGAAATTCAGGGACTTCCCGTCTCCTTAATCATCGACGCCGGTTACACCGAAATTCCGCCCGGAACCGTCACCGCCCTTGGTATCGGTCCTGCCAAAGCCGAGCTCATCGACAAAGTCACCGGCGGTCTCCCGCTTCTCTGAACCATGAAACCCTCCACGTATCCCCTCGAACAGTCCCTCGGGATGAACTACTACGCAACCGACACCCGGGGAATTGGCGGCGTTCTCCGCAGCACCCCGCATGACTTCATCGTCGAAGAACTGCCGGTCACCTTTACCGGAACCGGTCCGTATCTCATCGCAAAGCTCACCAAAACCTCCTGGGAACACCAGCATGCCATGCGGGAGATCGCAAAACGGCTCGCCATCAGCCCCAAACGACTTGGATGGGGAGGAACCAAGGACCGCAATGCCGTAACAACCCAGTACATCTCCCTCTACGACGTCACCGAAGACGACCTGGCAAAGGTCTCCCTCAAAGACATCGTCCTTGAACCGGTCACGCACCATCAGTTCAATCTCGGCCTTGGCAATCTCGAAGGAAACCGGTTTGCAATCACCCTGCGCAACTGCGACTCCGAAGGACTCGCCGAACGGACAGCCGCAATCACCGCCGACATTCTCACATCCGGCATCCCCAATTATTACGGAATTCAGCGGTTCGGCGCCTTAAAACCGGTCACGCACCGCGTCGGCCTCCACATTCTCCGCGGCGAATATGAAGAAGCCGTGAAGATCTATGTCGGCGACGCCTTCCCCCACGAATCCGCAGAGGTCAAAGCTGCCCGGACAGCGTTCGCCGAGACCGGCGACGCCAAAGCCGCCCTGCACGATCTTCCGGCAAAACTCTCCTACGAACGCATCATGCTCGACTCCCTCGCAAAACATCCAGGCGAGTATGGATGTGCGCTTCAGGCAATGCCGCCGAAACTTCTCTCGATGTTCGTCTCGGCCTATCAGTCCTGGCTCTTTAACATGGCACTCTCCGCACGCTGTGCGGCGGGCGTGCCCCTCGGTGATGCGAACGTGGGCGAACATCTCATCATCACGAACGACCGTATTGATACCGTCACCGAAAAAAACCTCCCCACCGCCCTCCAGCACATGAAACGCGGCCGGTGTGCGGTCGCCGCATGGATGCCGGGCGCAACGCTTCCGGTAACGCCGGGACCCCTGGAAGAGGAGATGTTTGCCCTAATGGAGAAGGACGGGATCTCAATGCAGAGTTTTGCAAACGCATCCGCCTTTACCGGGACAAACTTCGACGGTGCCCACCGGAAGATTGTGCTGCGAACCGAGGTCTCCTCTGAAATAGCGGGAACGGATGTCACGCTCCGGTTTGTTCTTCCGCCCGGCCACTACGCAACAACCGTCTGCCGCGAGTACATGCCGGGCTCGCCTGAGCAGATGGTCTGACACTCTTTTTTTATGCGGAGAAAATCCTGCGATTCCATGCCGGAACTGCATCCTGAGACCTGTTCGGAGTATTTAGAAAAACATCTAAATAGATCCGGCGACAGAATATAGGGATGAGGAATGGGATTTCCGGAAACCTTCAAAGCCCTCGCCGATCCCGTGCGGCGGGAGATTCTCGTTATGCTCAAAGACGGCAAACTCTCCGCCGGAGAGATTGCCGGCCGCTTTACGATGACGAACGCCACCATCTCCTACCATCTTGCGCAGCTGAAGAAGGCTGACCTCATACGGGAACACAAAGAAAAAAATTTCATCTACTATGAACTCAACATCTCCGTCTTTGAAGAGGTGATGTTCTGGTTCGCCCAGTTCCGGGAGGAACAACCCAAATGAAACAAAACAATGTTACTGCTCTTGCGACCTCCGTCGTCTGCCTGCTGCCGATCATCCTCGGCCTTCTGCTCTGGGACCAGCTGCCCGACCAGCTGATTATTCACTGGGATGCCGCGGGAGAGCCGAACGGCTACGTCCCCAAAGTACTCGGCGTCTTCGGACTTCCGCTTCTCATGTGCGGCTTGAACCTGTTTCTGCAGTTTGGTCTGCGGACTGACCCGAAGATTGAAAACGCTTCAAAAACGCTGGTGCTTCTTTCCAAATGGATCATTCCCGTACTGACGCTGATCCTCATGCCGGTTACGCTGTTTGCCAGTATGGGAGCAGAGATTCCGGTTCAGGTTATCGTACCGATTTTTCTCGGTGTCCTGCTGATTGCAATCGGGAACTATCTGCCGAAGTCAAAACAGAGTTATACGGTGGGCATCCGCCTCCCCTGGACGCTCAACAGTGAGGAGAACTGGAACAGAACCCATCATCTCGCCGGCTACCTCTGGATTCTCGGTGGTGTTTTGCTGCTTCTCTGTGCATTCCTGCCTGCCGTCTGGTTCCTGCCGGTACTGGTGATCCTCCTGATCCTTGTCGCGGGCATTCTGTTCGCCTACTCTTACAGCCTGTATCGGAAAGGAGTATAATTTTTTTACCGCACGGCGATGTACAGATAACAGTGCGCCTGTCCGTCCTTCGTGCATGCCGGAGGCACCGTGCTTTCATAATCCTCAGTGAACGCACGGCGGAGACTGCCGTTCTGCTGATCGGTCCAGACCGCATTCCACGCGGCTTTTGCACAGATGCCGGCATCGCCGGACGCATCTCTTGTCTCATATTTTTTGTACAGCCCGGCCTGCACCTTCTCTTCCATTTCCGCAAAGAACTCTGCCGGAACGGTCATGATTGTCAGATCATACAGCCCCCGCTCCTCCTCTGCGTAGTTGCTGTACTGCGAAACAGGTGAGAGTCCGCTTTGCATCACGCCGTCACTATCAGTCAGCAGCGGCAGTTTCCCGCTGACAATATCCCGCCAGACGGCGGCGATGCGTTCCATTCCTTCCAAAGAATTATCCGTCCGCAGTGTTACTGCCTGTAGCCGGTAGGTCATGGATACAGATTGTTTTTCTCCGGTATTTACTCTGCCGCATAGGAAAAATCGTTCACATCCAAAAAATCCAGTGTCCCAAAAAATCCAGTGTCAAACGTATTACGAGTTTCAAAATAAGTCTGATACATTTATATCTCTGGTGTGCCCATCACTACGTATGAAAAAACCGGTGGCTCTTCTTGTGATGCTGCTCCTTCTCGGTCTGTTTGTACCGGGAGCTGCGGCGCTGAATGTTGTAACAACCATGCCGAATCTCTGGAACGTTGCGGACGAGATTGGCGGTGACGCAGTCACCGTCATGTATGTTGCCCCGCCCGCTGCGGTTCACATCTCCAGTGATACCATTGACGCACTCCTCCAGCAGAACAGCGAGTTCATCAAAACCGCCGATGTGTTCCTTGGTCAGT
>DALTYF010000085.1 GCA_029986195.1 Methanocorpusculum sp.
CATATTCTCTCCCAGCGTCCGCATAACCTGCAGCCCCTCCAGATCCTGCCGGACCTCGTCCGGAGAGTTGATGACCCGTGCACCATATTCCAGTACTGCGACGACACAATTGGCATATTACTGATCGTAAAGTACTTGTTCAGCCGGTCAAACGCAGCCGTCGCCCCGCCCCGGCGGCAGGACACCACCGATGCGCCAAGCTTTCCCGCCATAAGATCCTCCTTCAGATAAAACAGCCGATCAAGAAATGCCGTCAGCTGTCCCGCAGGTCCTGCATAGTACACCGGCGACCCCACAACAATCGCATCAAACGCATCAATACGATCCAGAACCTCATTCACCGCATCGGGGAAGACGCACACTTTGTATCGGCACATTTCCCGCAGGCAACACATCCCGCGATCGGTCTGGTACCGATATGAAAAATCTCCGTTGCAATACTGCGGCGGTTCAGCGCCCCCGCAACCTCCGACAGCGCCATAAAGGTACATCCCTCCTTGTGCGGACTTCCGTTGATAAGTAGTACTTTCATGAAAAAACCTCAATGAAACGGAAAAGAACGGAGCATGAAGGAAACCAAACAGACATCTCCGACATTCTGCGCATCCTTAAACCTCGTTACATATATGAGAGAGGATCGCATATAAACGCGAAAAAGAGATGGATCAGATTCTCCCCCGGATGAAAAATAGATTATACCACGGAGAAATGGGCATAATACAAGGACCCGTTCCAGACAAATGGTGGTAAACCGCCGTATCTGTTGTAGGGCTGCAAAGCCTCCAGCTCCTGTTCAAAGATGCGAATTGGACGACCGTCATTCGTCAGGTTACAGAAAAAAAAATCTCATACAATACGGGAATCTCCAAAAGTTCCTCCTCACAAAACGCGTGAGCATCCGGATACAAAGAATACTCTTTCTCTGAAACCAGGGAAAGATGCAACATGTTTTCATCGCGTGTCCCCAGAATCTGAAAGCCGTACTCCCGATTGTAGCGAAGCAGGTACTCAGCAAACGTTACCTCCGGCTGCACCTGAAGATATCGTTCATATTCCCCGGAATACCGTAGGGGAAGATACGCAGCAAATGATCCCTCCGGGGTCTTTGCGAGATAGTCAAGATATCTCTGATGTTCGTTCAGACGTCTATCCTTCTCGCCGTTCATCTGAAGCTGCCGGTCTTTGCCCGGACTCGTCAAAAAATAGGTCACAAAATTTTCCCGTGAGTCATTATGGCGGTACTGCGTGTAGTAGTCGGGCAGTGCCTCCGGTGTTTCATACAGAGAACGGATTGGTTCCGGGTTTTCAGCCGGAACATCGGGCTGGATACACCAGGAACCAAAGATAAGAAGTCCGAGTAGTAGTATAACCGCACAGATTACTTTACGCATAATTACTTACCATTGATCGATACTGACGAATCAGGTTCGCATTGTCATAATAGGTATTACCCAAGCTATACACGGATTCACTCGTTGAGAAATCGTACAACTGATGATTAAAATCAACATAGCTTGGACTCATAACCGTATGCCTTCCATCGAGAGTTACATAATGTTTGGGATGTGTCGCACCAAAATTATGTCCCAATTCATGAGTAAATAAATAACCCTTTGCATGTTCTGATGCAGTATAGGGTGCACTGCTTCCAGAATTATCATCAGGTATCATTTGCATCCAAGCTGCCCTACCTCTATTCGTTGGCCAATCTCCCTCTCCAACGACATCACCAACTGCATCGTAACCGCCTAGATACATAACAATATCTGCATTTTTCCCATTTAGATACTGATTGCTGAATATAGAATCACAAGCTGTAAATGGATTTGATTCTATAAGAGGGTGACTATCAAGATCATTCATTTTTGAAATGTCGTAACCTACCACATTAAAATACACTTTGATATCACCTCTTGCATACGAGTTATATGATTGCGTAATAAGTTTATCAGCTTTAGTTATCCAATTCCCCTTAATTTGCATTCAATACATATAAACACTATGGACAAAAATTAGGTTTAGTCCATACCGATTCTGAATTGAGAAAATAGGCTCAATATAGCCATATAATATCAGTATCAATCCAGTGTAACATACAGACCATTCACATTAATAATACCCACTACACAAATCAAACAAAAAGAAAAAATAGAATGTTCAAACAAGTGACCTCCCGAGCTCCTCCGCCACCGTGAGAACCGGCCTGCCGGAAATATCACCGACGTGCAGCACCCCGCCCGCAAGCACCATCCCTTTATTCTTCCATCCGAGATT
Source organism: Methanocorpusculum sp. (assembly GCA_029986195.1). Lineage (GTDB taxonomy): Archaea > Halobacteriota > Methanomicrobia > Methanomicrobiales > Methanocorpusculaceae > Methanocorpusculum. The sequence continues at coordinate 2,275 of DALTYF010000085.1, forward strand.
TTTCAGAAGACTCTGGTAATACCTCACCACCGGAGCAAAATTCTCCTCCGAATCCTCCTCCGCAGGCATCAGCAGAACACACTCCTTCTGCGGCGTCCGGTACTCCGGATCACACTCCGTCACCGCAAACAGACGATCAAGTGCTGTCTTCAGCTGCGCTGTTACGCTCCAGTAGTACATCGGAGACGCAAACACCACGACATCCGCCTCGCGATACACCGGATAAACTTCCTACATCGCATCCTTCTGAACGCACGGACTTTTCGGATCCTTCCCGCCGCCGAGACATCCGAGACACGGATGAATATCCATCTTCTGCAGATCAAACCGCGTAACAGAATGTCCCGCAGACTCCGCACCGCATACAAACGCATCAATCAGTGCATCCGTGTTTCCCTTCGGGCGGGGACTGCCGTTTAAAATCAAAATCTTCTTACTCATACATCATCAGCCTCTTCGATTTTGGTGAAACAGATCCGGAGAAGTATTTGCAGGAGAACACAAATACAGATTTTTCAGAAAAATACCGGCTCAGGGAAAACGAAAAAGTTTGAGGATCAGAACTGCTTCTGCAAAAACTCAAAGGCCGCCATCACTTCGGCAAACTCTTTTCTGCGGAAGGGATTCGCCTCCGGATTGTACTTATCGCGAAGATCGCGGAACGCCTTTGCAGTCGTCGCAAAATCCGAACCCGCCGGAACACCGAGAATCGCATACGCCGTCTCGGTCGTCATCATCTCAACCATACTACTAACCTCGGCGGCAGAAGGGAAAAAGCTTGAGGAAGGATCTACAGATCCTTCATCAGAAGATACCAGGTCTTCTTATCAGGACCTGTGATCTTCTCGCGTTCCTCCATCTCCTTCTGTGTCTTCGGTGCCGGAACAATCACCTTGTCCCCCGGCTTCCAGTTTGCCGGCGTTGCAACATGATGCGTATCGTTCACCTGCAGGGCATCAATCACCCGGAGAATTTCTGCAATGCACCGGCCGGTCGTCAGCGGATAATAGATCATCGCACGAAGAATCCCCTTTGGATCAATAAAGAACACCGCACGGCAGGCAGCGGTCGAACTCATCGCCGGCTGAATCATACCGTACAGGGACGCAACGCCCGTATCCAGATCCGCAATAACCGGGAACGGCACATGAACGCCAACCTTCTCCTCAATATCCCGTATCCATGCAAGGTGCGAAGACGAACTGTCAACCGAAAGACCGATTAACGCAACATTTCTCTTCTCAAACTCAGGGTACGCCTTGGAGAACGCTACGAACTCCGTCGTACAGACCGGGTAAAGTCTGCCGGATGGGAGAACAGCACGACCCACTTCCTGTCCCGGTAGTCGGACAGCTTGATCTCACCGTGGGTGGTTTCTGCAATAAATTCGGGGGCGGGCTCTCCGAGACGGGGCATCTCGTGATAGAAGTCTTCGCATCCGCATTCGTCATCGAATGCGTCGCAGAGACAATTGGTATCGTCGCACATTTTTGTGGTTCACCTTGCATGTCTATTGCACCCTTACGTGGATAAGGGTTCAGTTGACGGCAAAAAAAGGGATTCGGATCGGAAAAAACAGCCCGGAAGTCCGTGTAAGAGCACATATATAGCATGTTGACGAATTAAGTAGGTTGCAGTAACTTTGTGTATTTGTACCCGGCAGCCCGGTGTGGGGCAGGCGGGAGAAATACCACTGCCGGGGGAATATTTGTGTTAGACTGGAACTTAATCGGCATCGGAGCAGCGTTCCTCATTTACTTCGCTGCAATGATCTACATCGGGTTCTTCTACTTCAAGAAGACCAAAACCACAAGTGACTACGTGCTGGGCGGCCGCAAACTGCATCCGTTTGTTGCAGCAATGTCTGCGGAAGCCTCCGATATGAGCGGATGGCTGCTTCTTGGTCTGCCGGGTCTGGCGTATGCAACCGGTATGTCGGCAGCCGGCTGGACCGCAATCGGTCTTGCAATCGGAACCTACCTGAACTGGCGGTTCATTGCAAAACGCCTGAGAATTTATACGCACAAAGCAAAGGACTCACTGACCATTCCTGAGTTCATCACGAACCGCTTCCAGGAAAAGAAAGGATTCATCACCGCGATCGCATCCATCTTTATTCTGATCTTCTTCATCGTCTACACCTCCGCCCAGTTCAAGGCGGGAGGCGTTCTGTTCAGCTCGCTGATGACGATCTACGGTGTTGACTTAAGCTCGTTCGGCATTGCGGACGCAGCCTCGCTCTACATTGCAGGCGTTCTGATCTGTGCACTGATTGTGGTCTGCTACACCTTTACCGGAGGATTCAAGGCGGTCTGCATCACTGATACCATCCAGGGACTGTTAATGCTGTTTGCCCTGATTCTTGTACCGCTCATCGCCTGCGTGATCCTGTTCGGCGAGGGAGCAAGCTTTGCCTCCATTGACCTGCAGATGTTCTCGCTGTTCCATGAGTACAATGCAGCAAGCGGTATCTTTGAGTTCGTCTCGGTCTTTACGATCGTGTCCGGACTTGCCTGGGGATTCGGTTACTTCGGCCAGCCGCACATTCTCCCGCGGTTCATGGCAATCAAGGATCCCGAAGAGGTGCCAAAGGCACGGATGGCAGCAATGATCTGGGTTATCCTCTCCCTGTCCGCTGCAATCTTTGTCGGCCTCGTGGGCCAGCTCCTGTTCCCGAACCCCGCACTGGTCGGCGACTCAGAACAGATCTTTATCCAGATGACCGGCAGTGTGTTCGGCGCAATTCCGTTCCTTGCAGGTATCATCTACTGCGGTATCCTGGGCGCAGTCATGAGCACGGCCTCCTCCCAGCTGCTGGTGGCATCCTCGGCAATCTCGCAGGATCTCTACAAGAATTTAATCAACAAGTCCGCACCCGCCCGGGGACTCCTGGGGATCTCCCGGGTG
>DALTYF010000086.1 GCA_029986195.1 Methanocorpusculum sp.
ATGGGTGAATTGTAAATCCTTGAGTTTCCGCTCATAGGTATTGTATTTTAGTGGTTTTCCTTCTTGATTAAGCCAGACATAATTCTCTCCGGTGGGATCGCCCGGGTACTCGTTTCTCCAGGCGAGCAGCTGGGATACCGAGTTCATGCTAATATGAGCGGTTCGTTGCAATTCCTGATTGGTTTTCGTTACTCGAATAGTGATGACGGCAGATCTATTCCTCCATTGAATATCCTTCCAACGAAGATCACAGATTTCATCAGCACGAGTACCGGTTTCATAGTGGGTCCAGATCATTGCTTTGAGCATGAGCGGCGCTGGTTCCACAAGCTGAGCAATCATCTTCTCCGAATATACCCTATCTTCATCAATTTTGTGAGGAGTGTATGTAGGTATCTTAATTTTGAGCAGGTCTGATACGGGGATACTGATTATTTTGTTTTCGGAAAGCCATTGAAGAAAAAGCCGGATAATTCTGATTTTTTGCTTGAGAGAGTTAGTTGAGTACTTCTTCTGCTGTATCTCCATGTCGCCTCGGTAATTAAAGCGTCTAATTGGAGTTTTTCGGTATTGCGCGATTGCAGAGATAATATCATCATATTCAAGCAGATACCAAGGTTTTGTGATGTAGAGCGCGCGCCGAAAGTGGGTAAGAGTGGATATATAATCAACGTATCTCCCACCACCAAAACTCTCACGATGTGCAATCAGATTTTCCATGAATTTAAGAATGAGTTCCTGCTCCTGAGAGTCAATCGTGCCCTTGTTGACCCTGGTTTGGAGGAGATTTTGACCGTATTGGATAGATCGGCTGCTATGAAACTCTTCTGTTAGCATACTTAACGAGTATTAGATCTGGTATGGAATATAACTTTCTTGTTATATTCCAGAACGGAATATACTCCGGCTCACTCTCCATCGCCGCCTCCGCAAGCATATCCGGCCGGGCAATATCGTACGGCACCACCTTCACCTCATCACTCGTCACATTCAGCAGCCAGTGACACTTCTTACAGACCGAAATCACCTCGCCCCACGGCTGCTCCACCTTCTCACCGCAGACCGGACACAGCAGAATCGTCGAATCGCGTTTCAGAATCTCATGATCCGTCAGCTTCTTCGGCACCCGCACCGCAGGCCGCAGACTCGTAATATTCTTCATCGTCCCCGAACTCACAAACGTCCTGCCCTCCTTAAACGCCGGATACGCCGCCATCGACATCGCAATACCGAGCAGCAGCAGAATCACCTGAAACATCTCCGACAGCGGATGTGTACCTGCATGCAGCAGCATCGCAAGCGACGACCCGATCATAATACCGCCTGCCGCAAGCGACAGAATCATCATCCGTGATCGCGCCGTCAGATTGATCGGTGCCGTCCCTCCGAGAATCTCCCCCCGCACCGCATCAAGAATCGCCGTATAGTCCCCGCCCTGATACGCATAGTGGGCAATCCAGACCGGTGCATACACCAGCTCAAACACCTTCGGCAGCAGGAACGACTTCTCCAGCGTCAGCGTATCAATCCGCTTCGCCGCCGTATCATCAATCATCTTCCGGATAGCCTCGCGTCCCCGTTTGCTCGCCTCAACAGCCGACCCTCCCGGCTCCATCGCAACAACCCTGCCCGGCGTATAGGCAGTCTCCCCTCCCGGATCAAGCCAGAGCTTTGTGATACCGTACTTTCTCGTATCACAGGCAACCTCCGTCCACACAAACTCATCATCGATCAGCTCCTTGTAGATGTTGCGGATCGTATTGCCCGTCTTCTCATCATACTCCGAATACCCGCAGACAACCGCCTTCCCCTGCGCAACAAACCGCCAGAACGGAATATAGATCAGATACAGCTCCGTCATCGCCGCCTTGTCCGGCAGATCCGGCGCCTTGATCCCCTTGGTAAACCAGTCGCGGATCGTCCGGTCGGCAACACCCTTCGTCACCTTCGGCCGGTACATCACCTCGCCGACGCGATCCTCAATCGAACGCTCAAGGCCCATGCGGCTCCTCCTTCTCCGCAACCGTAATGATGCCGAGCATCTCGCTCTGATACAGGAAGAGGAACAGCAGAATCACCACGATCACAAAGATCCACGGATTAAAGTAAATCGCAACAAGACTTAACAGAAACATCGGAATAAATGCCGTCATCGCCGTCTTCTTCCAGTTCACCGGCTCCTTGACCGGATGCCACTCCGGAAGAACCTGCCCGGAATGCGCCTCCACCTCAATCATGTAGATGTTGTGCTTCATCTTGTAACTGATCAGCCACAGCGGCACCCCGATCAGCTCCTCGCCGCGTGCAATTCCGTGAAGCTCTGGCAGATACACGGATGAGTCCACGGTCACCGGCAAAATAACCGCATCCTCCGGCGTCTCGATAATTTCCGCATCATGATAGTATTTCATATTCTGCAGTCCCGTCAGAAGCGTACCGCAGGCCGGCCGGTAGATCGTCTTATCCTCGCCGCCGTCCTCACGCCGGTACCGCCAGAACGGATAGTACACCAGTACCGCCTTCCCGAACCGCACCTTCTCGATCGGAACAAAAGGAATCTGATCAGAGCCGAGCCATTTGCGGACAATACCGCGTGCGGTCTCCTCATCAATCTGCGGGGGAATTACCCGTGAGCAGACCGGCCGCTCATACGAAATTGTCCCCTCTCGTGCATCTGCCATAGATACGTGAATATATGCGTGTTTTGGAAGATAGATGTTTTGCAAGTGACGGCTTTGCACTTTTGTTCGCGGTCCGCTTCGGAAGAAAAGTACAGAGCCATCAAAGCTATCACATTTATATCTTTGATGAACATAAATATACATCAACGTCTGTAAGTAGTGATATGTGATGCTGAATATAACCACCTTCCTCGATGCAAATGCCTGCCGCCTTGCAAAGCCGGTCTTCCACTGCCCCGAGAGAAACACCTCCTATACCTCCTCTGAGATTCTCGGAATCATCTCGGGAATTGCCCGCACCCTCAAATCCTTTGGAGTCGCCAAAGGTGACCGGGTCATCCTCTACCTCAACAGCAGCCCCGAATACCTCTTCTCCTACCTCGCCCTCTGGCGGATCGGCGCAGTCGCCGTTCCGACCAACCGCGTCTATACGACAAGCGAACTTGCCTACATGATCGAAAATGCCGGAGCACACGTCTTCATCACCGACGCAGACGGCGCCGCCGCCGCAAAAGATCTCGGTGTCACCGTGTATGTCCCGGAAAACATCGAGGAACTTCGCACCTCCCCGGTACTTTCCCCGGAACCGACCGGCGCCGATGACCTCTGCCAGCTCCAGTACACCAGCGGCACAACCGGAAAGCCCAAAGGCGCCATGCTCACCCACGGCAACTGGCTTGCCGCAATTCACAACGTCTGCGACGTCCTCACCCTCAAACAGGACGACGTCTATCTCGGCATCTACCCGATGGGGCACGTCGGCATCTCGTGGGGAATCGCCGCCATGCGGGCGGGTGCATGTTACGTCATGATGGAACGCTACGACCCGGACAGATATCTCGCGCTCTGTAAAGAACACAGGGTCACCGTGCTTGCCGGCATGCCGCCGGTCATCTATTCGCTTGTGGAAGCCCCTGCCGGAACCGAAGACGCCGTTGCAACCGTCCGCGAGATCATCTCCGGCGGCGGTCCCCTGCATCACGAAATCTGGAAAAACTTCCACCACCGCTACAACATCCCGGTCATCAACGCCTACGGTCTTTCGGAAACCGTTGTGATCGGCACCGGCACCGTTATCCGGCCTGAAGACTACGCCTCCGCCGACCGGTTCCAGAGTGTGGGACATCCGGTCTGCTTCTCCGAAGTAAAGATCGTTGATGAAAACGACTCCTCCCGTGAACTCCCGCTGGAAACTCCGGGCGAAATCGCCCTCCGGGGTCCTGCGGTCGCCAAAGGATACTGGAACATGCCGGAGGAAACCGCCCAGGCATTCCTTGCGGACGGCTGGTTCCTCACCGGCGACGTCGGTTACCTCGATCACGACCATCGCCTCTGCCTGACCGACCGCAAAAAGGACATGATCGTTATGTCCGGCTGGAAAATCTATCCGACCGAGGTCGAGGAAGCCCTCATCAAATACCCGGACGTCGCAGAAATTGCCGTCTTCGGTGTCCCCCATCCCCACCGGGGTGAGATTCCTGTCGCCGCCGTCGTCTGGCGTGCGGGCCGGGACGGCTCGGATCGGGATGCCAGACTTCTTGCATTCGCCAAAGAGCATCTGGCAGGATACAAGGTCCCCCGGAAACTCTACACGGTGGACGCTCTCCCCCGCGTAAACGGCTGGAAGCTCCTCAGACGCGAGCTTCGCGAAATGTTTGCCCAATAATTATACTACGGAAGTCATCACCATGAAATCACGCGATATTGCCCTGGTAGGCATACTGCTTGCCGCCGGGGCAATCGCCCGGTACATCTCACTCTTTGTGCCGGGAGCAATCGTTGCAAACTTAACGATTGTCTTCTACTGACTTGCGATCATCCTCGTTGTCCCGAAGTTCCGGGAAGCGGTTGGTATCGGTCTTATAGCCGGTATCATCTGTGCAGTCTTCTCGCACTCCATCTTCCCTCTCGGGAACCTCATCTCCGAACCTATCGGTGCGGTCGTGTGCCTTGCGGTCTATAAACTGATCAAGGATCACACGCGGCTTGCTCCGGCAGTTGTGACCGCCGTCGCAACTCCTGCAAGCGGTTTTTCCTTCATCGGGATCACCTGCTGCGTGATGCTTGCAACCTCGCCCGACGCCACGGTCGGGACGGTGCTTGCATTCGCGATTGCGATGGTCCCGATCGTTGCAAGTGCCGCGATTGTGAACACCATCATCGCCCAGATAGTTGCCATGCCTGCAACCACCGTTATGCAGAAGACCCGCAGCGTGGCGAAGACGGTACACACCGTCCCCGCGCTTGCGGGAACGCCGATCGTTCTCGATCACGTCGGCTTCACCTATCAGGCAGCGGACACCCCGTCTCTTGATGACGTCTCCCTTACCGTCAGGGAAGGCGAGTTTGTTGTCGTCAGCGGCCCGTCCGGCGCCGGAAAGACCACGCTCGCCCGCGCCCTTTCGGGAGTTCTCGTTCATGCCTACGGCGGCGATCTGACCGGCTCAATCTCCATTGCCGGAAAATATGCTGATGAGTATGAGGACGTGGACCGCCCT
>DALTYF010000087.1 GCA_029986195.1 Methanocorpusculum sp.
CAGGTAATTTTTGATCATGCGGGTAAGGGACTTTTCAGACTTTTGGAGCAAAGCCGCTTCCTCCTCAACCTATAACCTCTTGTACAACCAACATTATCCCACACCTATGCCGTCCGTTCCCGAACTCCTTGCACCTGCCGGATCCCCCGAAGCACTCAAAGCAGCCGTTGCCACAGGAGCCGATGCCGTGTACCTCGGAGGCAAAGCCTTCGGCGCCCGCCCGGTACGCCGCAAACTTCGACCGCGCCGAACTCAGCCAGCCAGGCCATCCTCTACGCCCATAAAAACGGCGTCAAAGTCTATGTCACCGTCAACACCCTCGCCACCGACGACGAGCTGCCGGGAATTGCCGAGTACCTGACGTTCCTCTCCGAAATTGGTGTTGATGCAGTTCTTGTGCAGGATCAGGGAATCCTCAGCATTGCCCGTGAGGCCGTCCCCGACCTGCCGCTTCACGCCTCCACCCAGATGACCATTCATAACACCGCAGGTATCCGGTTTGCCGCCGAACACGGCATCTCCCGTGTCGTCCTCGCCCGCGAACTCCCGCTCGAGGATATAACCGCAATCGGCGAGGTTGCAAAAGAGTACGGCATTGAACTGGAAGTCTTCTGTCACGGTGCAATCTGCTATGCCTACTCCGGTCAGTGTCTCCTCTCCTCCGTCATCGGCGGGAGGAGCGGCAACCGGGGCATGTGTGCCCAGCCGTGCAGAAAACCCTACACCCTTCTTGCCGACGGCGACATTGTCCCCACGCAGGGCAACTATCCCCTCTCGCCCCGTGATCTCTGCCTCTATCCGTACCTCAAGGAACTCTGTGCCGCCCCCGTTGCCGCCCTCAAAATAGAAGGCCGCATGAAAACCCCCGAATACGTCGCCATCGTCACCGATGCCTACCGCCGGGCGCTTGACACCATTGCCGCAGGAAATGACTTTGAACCGGAACAGGAAACCATGGAAGATCTCGCCTTTGCCTTCAACCGCGGATTTACCAAAGGCTACCTCATGGGTGATCGGGGTACAACGTTCATCAACACCAAAAAACCCGATAACCGCGGTGTCTATGCAGGGGTTGTCAGCGGCGTTGATGACCGGCGCGGCAAAGTCATCGTGAAAATTGACGGCCCGATCCCTGACACCGGTGACGGCCTCGTCTTCCGGCTCGCAGGCCGTGAAACAGGTTTCGCCCTCAACAAGGAACCCTACCTCTTCCCGGAAGGGGACGCCTACAAAATTCCTGCACCGCAGGAAGTCCTCGTCGGCAGCGAGCTCTGGATTACCCGCAGGATGAAAACCGAACGAAAAGCAGCTGCCATCCTTTCCCGTCAGCCACAGGGAAAAATACCGCTGGACATCACCGTCGGTGTAAACGAAAATGGTCATCTCGCAATCATCGGTCACGGAGCTGCCGCCGTCAGCGAAACACCCATGCAGGATGCACAGACCCGCCCCGTCACCGCCGAAGCCCTCGAAGCCCAGCTCCGCAAAACCGGCGGGACTCCATTTGTCATCCGCAGTATCTCCATGAACTATGACGGCACGAAATTCCTTCCCATGGGGGCCATCAACGATCTCCGCCGCAGATTCCTTGCCGCGTGCAGCGACGCTGTAACTGCTCCTCCGGTCCGGGCGCACCGGCCGTTGGTTCCCCGGGGAACCGCTGTTCCCGAACAGACCGAACCGGTGATTCAGGTTTACACCGACTCCATCGTCGCCGCCAAAGCCGCACACTCCGCCGGGGCCGGGCAGGTTGTCTATGAAGGCACCGAGGAAATTTATGACACCCCGGTCATCTACAAACTCCCGCGAATCCTGCATGAAGAAGAGCTTGCCAAAACCCTTGCAAAACTCCCCGCGTCCGCCGCAGGCATCATGGTGGACGGAGCAGGCATCGCAGAAGAGATCAAGGGCATCCCCAAGTATGGAGGTTCCGGTCTCAACATCACCAATGCCCGTGCCGCAATAGTGTACGGTAAAACCTGCCGGCAGGTCTGTCTCTCACCGGAACTTTCGGGAAAACAGATCAAATCCCTCATGGAACACCTTGCCGCCTATACCCGCCCGCCGAAGACCGAGGTCATCGTGCAGGGAAGTCTTGAGGTCATGATTACCCGCAACTGCATCCCCGCAACCGCTCTCGGCTGCCGGAGCTGTAACCAGCCGTGGGCACTCAAAGACGCAACCGGCAGAATCTTCCGTGTCCGGACCGACGCAAACTGCTGCAGTCATATCCTGAATGCCGCAGAGATCTGCTTAATTGAACACACCGGGGCACTCGCCCGTGCAGGAGTGTCCGTCCTCTCCATTGACGCCCGCGGAAGATCCCCTGAATATGTTCGCAGAATGATCTCACTCTACACCGCAGCACTTGCCGGTGAGAATGCAAAGGAACTCAAGGATCAGATTCGGGAAATCGCGTCCGGCGGAGTCACCGCCGCCCATTATCTCCGCGGTGTGGAAACATCCTGAGCTATTTATAGCATGTAATCCATAGTAAATACGATCGCGGATCAACATCTGATCATATTCCCTGACGGGGCATCCCGCGATATACAAACACGTTTACTGGCCGTAAGACCGGATGCCGGGTCCAGGGAAACTTTTCGGAACGAAGAGTTTCCGCACCGGCGGCTGAGCAGTTGGAAACGGGATCAGATGGACAACACTCAAATCTATACCGGACGCAAGCTCGTGGTGATTCTTCTTGCCGTAACGTTTGCGTCATTTTTAACTCCCTTTTACACCTCAATGGTGAATATTGCAATTCCTGCCATCGGCGAAAGTTTTGCCGTTCCCGCAGAAACACTTGCCATGCTTTCGACGACGTACCTGATAAGTTCTGTCGTGTTTCTTGTACCTGCGGCGCGGCTCGCCGACATTTTCGGTCTGAGGAAAGTGTTCGTAGGCGGGCTCTGCCTTGCAGCTCTTGCCGCGCTTACCGCACCCTTTTCGGTCTCTATCGGGATGCTGCTCGCCTGTCAGGTGGTGGCGGGCATCGGGTTTGCCTGTGTCATCAGTAACGCAATTGCCCTTCTCTCGAGGGTGTATCCACCTTCACGGCGCGGGGCTGCCATCGGCATTGCGGTTGCGGGTGTGTATCTGGGTCTGACCGCAGGTCCGCTGATTGGCGGGGCGCTGACGTCCGTCCTCGGCTGGCCGAGTATCTACGTCTTTGTACTGCTGCTCTGTCTTGCAACCGCCGTGATGGTCCGGCTGTCTGTCAGTACCGAGTTATTTACCACGCCCGGTCAGCCGTTTGATCTTCGCGGGTCGGTGCTCTACGGTGTAATGGTGCTCTTCCTGATGTTTGGTTTAATCAACCTGCCTGATCCGCTTGCCGTCGCAGGTCTCGTTCTCGGTGTGGTTCTCCTGCTGCTTTTCATCAGCTTTGAGGCAAAGATCCGGTATCCAGTGTTTCCCGTCCGGCTCTTCACCGAGAACCGGGTGTTTGCCCGTGCCAATCTTACGACGATGATCAACTACGGGGCAACGTTTGCGGTCAGTTTTTTCATGAGTCTGTATCTGCAGGTAATCGGGGCCCTGACTCCGATGGAAGCGGGCGTTGTGATGATTGCCATGCCGGTGGTACAGATGCTATTCTCCCCAATTGCCGGAAAACTCTCGGATACGATCGGCGGCAGAGTTCTCATGACCGCGGGTCTTGTGGTGACCGGTATCGGTATGGCAATGTTCGGGTTCATCGGAACGGCGTACAACCAGACCGCAATCATCCTCAATCTCGCGGTTATCGGGTTCGGTATTGCGCTGTTTGGTGCGCCGAACACCAATCTTGTCCTCGGTTCGGTGGACCGCCGTGATAGCGGCAGTGCAAACAGTATTCTGGCAACCATGCGGCAGATGGGAATGGTCATCTCCATGGCCGCTGCGACCTGCTGCATCATCCTCTTCACGGGGGCAGGGGCGGAACTCGGCAGTAATCCCGGCGGTCTTGTTGCCGCAATGCACCTGACGTTTGCCCTTGGTGCGGTACTGTCCTTTGCGGGGGCGGTTGTCGGCTGGAGTGCGGTTCCGGCAAAAAGATAACCATTATTGCCATTCCCAACCGACAAAGAACTATGACAGCGGCATACCAGTATACCACACGCGAGATGCGTATGGTGCTGGTCGCCGCAGCCCTTGCTTCATTTCTCAGTCCGTTTCTCGGTTCGATGGTGAATGTGGCAATTCCTGCCATTGGTGCGGCTTATGTTGCAACCGCCGAGTCGCTGGCGATGCTTTCCACGGCCTATCTGATAAGTTCCGTGATGTTTATGGTGCCGGCCGCACGGGTTGCGGATATTGTGGGCCGGAAAAAAATATTTCTGGCAGGAATTTTTCTTCTTGCGGTCTCTTCGGTTCTTGCGCCCCATTCCCCTTCGATTGAGGTTTTAATTCTCTGCAGAATTCTGGAAGGTGTTGGTGTTGCAGCAATTACGAGCAACTCGATTGCACTTCTTTCCGCGGTGTATCCGCCGCAGAAGCGGGGGGCGGTTATCGGGTATGCGGTGTCGGCGGTGTTTCTCGGACTTTCAGCCGGGCCGACCCTGGGCGGTGTTCTGACGCAGATGCTTGGATGGGAGAGCATCTTCTACTTTGTTGTGGTGTTGTCGGTATTTACGTTTGCGGCGGTATGGTTTTCCATCTCGCACGATATCCGCGAAAATGCCGGTGAGCCGTATGATTATGCGGGAACATTTGTGTATATGCTTCTTATTACCGCGCTGGTGTCCGGTCTCATTAATCTGCCGGACCTCTGGGCGATCGGGCTGCTTGCGGCAGGAGGTTGTGGTGGTTCTTCCGCTTTTGTCCTCGTGGAAAAACGTACGCAGTATCCGGTGGTTGCACTGCGGCTCTTCTCCGGCAACCGTGTGTTTACCCGGGGCAATCTTGCAACGGTGATCAACTTCGGGGCGACGTATGCGATCAGTTTCTTTCTGAGTCTGTATTTACAGTTCGCGGGAATGCTTACGCCGATGGAGGCCGGGATGGTGCTGGTTGCCATGCCGTTTACCCAGATGATCTTCTCACCGCTTGCGGGGCGTGTTTCGGATACCGTTGAGCCGCGGTACCTGACGACAGCCGGCATGCTGCTGATGGCAGGAGGGCTTGCAGCCCTCCTGCAGCTCAGCGCCGCACT
>DALTYF010000088.1 GCA_029986195.1 Methanocorpusculum sp.
CGAATTTCAGCCCACAATTCGCACGGCAGAGCCGTGCTCACCGCTCCGCGGGAAGGCACGAAACACATTTCCGTGGGTATCAGGACTTTATAGGCAGCACCCCCGGAAAAAAAGAGATTATAAGACCGGGCAGTTCATCGAGTTGTGCATACACTCCCCGTCGCCCTCAAGCTTTCCCTTCTTGCGGTTCTTCAGCACAATGGAAACCGTTGCCGGAACCGCAACCACTGCACCAAACAGCGTAAAGCCCATTGCAAGCACCGTCACCATACCAAACCCGCTGATGATCGGGAAGTTCGAGAACATCAGTGCCGAAAAACCGCACATCGTCGCACAGCCGGACACCGTAATGGCCGTTCCGATCTTGCCGGTACCGTTCTGCACCGCCGTTATCGTATCATGATGCTCCATCTCCTCATAGATACGCTCCACCATCATGATACAATACTCGGCGGCTACACCTATCGTCATCGCCCCCATCGTTGCCGTCAGAATCGTATAATCGATACCAAAGAAGTACATCGCCGCACCGTTCCATCCGATGATCAGCACGATCGGCACCAGCGGACAGATAGCCATACCCGCACTGCGGTACAGAACCGCCAGGAACGCAAAAATGATCACAAATGCGAGCAGCGTCATCTTCGTCTTTCCTTCGCGGATATCATTCATCATCTCAACAAACGAGTACGCACTGCCCGTCACAACCGCCTCAATACCCGGCGGCGGTGCAAAGAACTGCACATCCACCGTAACCTCCGCCACCAGCGATCGCTGCTGCTGCTCCGACAGCGACTTCATCCCGAAACTGATGACCGCCTGGGACCCGTCCTTGAGATAGGATGCTTTATCCGCCTCGCTCATCGAGTTCAGAATATTGTCAATCTCCACCTGCGTTGTCGGGATAACACCGCCGTTCTTCTCCACAATCACGGTCGCAATACTGGAAACACTCGTAAACCGTGTATTGTACAGCGCCAGCTCATGCGCTCCCCACTTATACATCCACTCTATCGCATCGGGACTGGTCAGCTCCCCTCCCTGCACATACACCTGGAACCCTCCGGTATCACCCATCGCACGGGTTACCGTATTGATATTCACAATAGCAGGCATATCCACCGGCACATACGACTTCATATCGGTACTGACCGGAACCTCCTCGTCCAGATACACACCGGTAAACCCGATGATACAGAGAACGAGCATGATCGGAATGGCAAACTTCGTCACCTTCACCGCAAGCTTTCTCAAAAGCTCATTGTACGTCTCCGAGAACGGTTTTTTCTCCTCACCGTTCGCCGAAAGCTTGTGCGGCTTGGGCTGGTAATTGGTAAGCACAGCTGCCAGCGGAATAATGATCAGTGCAGCAACATAACAGCAGGCAATACCAAGAATTGCGGTGATACCAAACTGACGAATATCCGGCAGAGTAGACACCATCATCGCCATGAATCCGAGCGCACTGGCAACCATTGCGTAAAACACCGCAGCACCCGTCTTGGACACGGCAAGCTTGATTGCTTCAGGGAGAGAGTGCTTATTGCGCATCTCATCATCCAGACGCGAATGGAACTGAATTGCATAATCCACACCGATACCCAGGAGAATCGGCATTGCACCAATCGTCGTCATTGAAAATGGCAGACCAAAGATTCCCATCATACCAAACGTCAGAATCAGACCGGTGAACACACTCACAATCGAAAGCAGCGGGAACCGCACGTGGTTAAACAGGAACTTACAGGCAAGCATCATCAGCACAATTGCCGCCACCAGCAGAATGATCATGTTCGAACCAAGATCGCCTCCCATATCCTGCTGCATTGCCGCATTCCCGGTAAAGGTCAGCGTCACTCCCGGAGGAACATCAGCTGCCGCCGTCATACTTCTCAGATTATTGAGAATACTCTGCTGCGTAGTTGAGGAGGTTCCGGTATCCAGCTTGATCAGAATAATTGCAAGCTGCCCGTTCGGCATAATGGATGTGGTAACACTCTCCGGAATCTTCGCAACAACCGCATCGATGGATGCCTGGTTCTGCGGAATCGTTCCGCCGCTGTAGGCGGCCACAACATCATACACACTTTGTACCGACGAAACTCCCTGTGTTGTTGCCATCTGCTGCTGCAGTGTATAGACACGGTCCACAACCGTTACGTCCATTACCGAGTCGGCCTGCACCATCAGCATGATGGAGTCCGACTGGAAGTTATTCTTATAACTTTCCGAGATGTACGCGCCGTGAGCGTTTTTGTCCGCATCCTGTGTCTCGGTACTCATGGACAGAGTACTTGCTCCAACAAAAGAGAGCATAATGAGAGCTATCAGGAAACAGCCGGTCAAAAACGGCCGCTGTACAATGAATTCGCTAATCTTTTCAAGTGGTGATATCACAGGAAGTGCCTCGCCAAAATGCTGGTAATATTTCTTCTTTGAGCCTACATAAACTTGCCTTCTAACAAAAGAGTATTGGTGGGGAGTTTTCGGAAAAAAAGAGCGGAAACAGACCGTTACCGGCCTGATGTAACCCACACGGGCGGAGGTGTACTTCTGCATGAAAAACGCGGGGGACAGTTCCCGGTCCTGCATGCACCCGCACCTGTCCGCCATCCCGGGGCTTTACCGGCCGGGCTCTTTGATCCCGGCCTTGTTCTGCATCCCGTATCTGCGGAACAGGGAATCGATCGTTTCCACCTCGCTTGGATCTTTGTCGTCACGCAGGCGGACAAAACGCGGAAACCGCAGAGCATATCCCGCAGCATAGGTGGTGCTTTTCTGCAGCTCGGCATACCCCACCTCAAAGACGACATCGGGTTCAAACACCACGGTTTTTCCGTGTTCGGCGATGATTTTATCCTTGAACAGCTCATACAGCTCGGCAAGCATGGCATCGTCAATACCGGTCGCCACACGGCTCAGCTCCAGCAGCTCCCCGTTTTCATCCTGACAGGCAAGCAGGAACGAACCGAACATCTTCGCACGCTTTCCTTCGCCCCACTCGGCACCCGTGACAACAAGATCAATCGTATCAACCTCGGGCTTGATCTTGATCCAGAGTTTGCCCCGGTTACCGGGGAGGTAGGGAGAGTCCGGGACCTTGAGCATGATGCCTTCGTTTCCGTTGTCCAGCGCTGCATGGTAGTAGCTCTCGATCTCCTCCGGCGAGTCGCTCACCAGCTGGGGAGCGACAAAATCCTTCATCACACGTTCCAGAATTTTCCTGCGCTCCGAGAACGGGCGGTCGATCAGTGTCTCTCCGTCACAGACGAGGATATCAAAGACACGCGGCTGCATGTGAATGGCATCCGCCGCATCCGTGACACCGTGCTTTCTGCGGATTCTCCGCAGCACCGTCTGAAACGGCATCGGTTTGCCGTTCTGCATCGCAATAACCTCACCGTCGATGATGACATCATGATCCGTTGCAGCGGAGAGCAGCGCCACCACATCCGGGAGCGATGCGGTCATCTCCTCAAGACGGCGCGAGTATATCGCAGTCCTGCCGTCCGCCTTGTGGAACTGGAACCTGCTGCCGTCGTACTTGTTCTCGGCGGCAAGGCACCCGTGCGCCTCCACCATGCCGGCAATCGATCCCGCCTGCGCAAGCATCATCTTCACCGGCCGGAACGAAGTGATGTGCACTTTTGCAAGGGCCGCGGGATCGGTTTTTGCCAGATGCGCAACCTCGCCGAGATCATTGAGGGCCTGATGGGCGTGTTCAATGGTCTCCACCGGGACCGCAAATCCCTTGGCAACGGCCTCACGGACAACGCCTTCCCCGATACCGATCCGCATCTCCTCCAGCATCAGCCGTGACAGATACCGCCCTTCCAGCGGGGATGCATTCGAGAGAAGATACTGCGCAGACCGCATGCGTTCCTGCTGGGACTTGCGCCCGGAGGTCTTTGCCATCTGGAAAAACCGTGCATGCACCTCAAGCAGCTCAAGCTCCTCAGAAAAGAACATCGTCTGTTCCCGTTTTTCCAGCAGATCTTCCACAACCCTGCCGGTATCACCGGAACTGTTGATTGCCGAGATTACCACCTGCCGTTTCTTTCCGATCACATAGGCAAGTGCCTCATACAAAAGACCCGGACCAAACCCGAGCTTCTCGGACGACCAGTCAGGAAAGATCTTTCCGCGCATAAACCGCACGAACACCGGCAGTTCCTCTTCAGACAGGGACGGAAAAACTCCGGCAAGAACATCGATCATCGCAAGCCGGGAAGAGATGGTTTCAAGCCGGTCACACAGTTCTGCAAATTCACGAAACAGCATTACAACACCTACACAGTAAAACGGACGAGCCGCCGCTCCCGGTACCCGGAAAGCTGGTCGCTGACATAGATCATCGTCCCTGACTCCCCCGCAGCGTCCTCCGCGGATTCACGGGCAAGGTTCGGGCGGTTGTAGTTCTCCGACAGATGCGCAAGGGCAAGAATGCCGACGTCACCGGCAAGCAGCCGCTGTGCAGCAGCAGAGTTCTCATTGGAAAGGTGCCCGTCCTCACGGATACGGTCTTTGAGATACCGGGGATACAGCCGGAGAACGCGGCGGTTGCCGCAGCAGTGGGCCCCGCAGCTGCGGCAGGCGGCACAGTCGGGAAAGGTATCGTTCTGCATCGCAGAAGAACAGTAGTTGCTTTCGAGCACCACCGCATCGCAGCCGCGGAGAATATCGAGCATCGCAGGCGTTACCTCATGGGTATCGAGGCAGACACCGATACGGGCAGCTCCGTCGTCAATGACAAAACCGGAAGGCTCCGCCGCATCATGCCAGGTACGAAACGCAGTGACGGAAAGACTGCCGGCGGTCTCCGGAAGTTTATCCCGGCAGACAACCAGCTTTGCGGTCTGCGGCAGAAATCCTCCGCGAACCGAAGCATCCAGCGTACCGCCTGTCCCGTACACCGGAATCTTCATCGCCTTGACAAACGCCTTTGCGGAACGGACGTGATCGGAGTGCTCGTGTGTCACGCACAGCGCACGGACGCGGGAAGTGTCGCAAGACAGCTCCTCAAGCGTTCGCTTCAGGTAACCGATTCCGGCATCAATTACCACTGCATCCGTATCGTTTCCGATGTAGATGCTGTTTCCTTTACTTCCGCTTGCGAGCAG
>DALTYF010000089.1 GCA_029986195.1 Methanocorpusculum sp.
GTAACCCCGAACGCCCACATCACCGCGGTGTACAGCAGAATCGTAAACACCGCAACGCCCAGCAGATTCAGCGCCCATCCGGCCTTCACCATGTCCTTCATCTCCACATACTCCGTACTGTAGGCAATGGCATTCGGCGGCGTTGCGACCGGCAGCATAAACGCAAAACTCGAACAGACCGCAGCAGTCATCATCAGAATCCACGGATTAATTCCGAGGGATAACCCCGTCACCGCAAGAATCGGCATCATAACCGACGCAATAGCCGTGTTCGACGTAACTTCCGTCAGGAAACAGACCACCAGCGCAATAATAATTACGAGCAGAATGACCGGCACCCCGTTCAGCACCGTAAAATAATCTACAATCGACTGCGCCAGCCCGCTCTTGATAAACGCGGCGGACAGACACATACCTCCGCCGAACAGAAGCAGAATCCCCCACGGAATCCGCACGGCCCACTGCCAGTTCATCGTAAACTCCTGTTTTCTCCAGTTGACCGGAAGCAGAAACAGCAGAAGGGCGCCAAAAATTGCAACCGTACAGTCATCAATGCCCGGGAAGATCATCTCAAGACCCGGCAGAGTGAACGTTCCGAAATCCTTGTTCTTCTCAAAAACCCACAGAAATGCCGTCAGCAGAAACACTGCAAGCGTATTCTTCTCTCCGCGCGACATAGGTCCGAGAGCCGCGACCTCGCTTTTGAGAGCCTCTTTTGCATGATCAAGCGTCTTCGGCATCTTACGGTACGCAACCCGGGTCAGCCATGCCCACGTAAGCGGAATAAAGATCAGCAGCAGCGGAATACCGAACTTCAGCCACGTGAAAAAATCAACCGCCGGTGCATCCGGAAAGATCGTCTGCATCTGGGCAACAAGAATTCCGTTTGCCGGAGTTCCGATAAGTGTTGCAATTCCGCCGATACTTGCCGCATACGCAACCGCAAGAACAATACACCCGGCAAACGCCTTATGTTCCTGCGTCATGTCCTTATAGATCTTCGTCGGAAGAACCGTCGCAATGATGGCAATTGCAATCGGCACCATCATCATTGCGGTTGCCGTATTTGACATCCACATGGACAGAAACGCCGTTGCGATCATAAACCCGAGAATGAGGCGCCGCGGGCTTGTTCCCGTAAACTCAATGATCTTTAACGCAATCCGTTTATGAAGACCCCAGCGCTGCATCGACATTGCAATGATAAAACCGCCGAGAAAGAGGAATATAACCTTGTCCGCGTACGGCGCACACGCTTCTGCGGGACTCAGAATCCCAAGAAGCGGAAACGCAACAATCGGGATAAGGGCGGTCGCTTCAATGGGGATGGGCTGGGTGATCCAGAAAATAGCCATCAGCACCGTAACGGCCGCAGCATACCGGGCTGCGGTCGGAAGGACCTCAGGATCTATCGGGATTAACAACAAGGCAAGAAATGCTGCAATGCCAAGTATTAACCCAATACTCTTGTTCATAACTTACATCTTACGCATGATACAAATTTGAGTGTTCCTTTTTGCACCGGTGACTGCTACCTCATCATTAATCAGGTTGTCCGACCAACGGTACACCACATTCTATAAACGAATAAGATTTTGAGGATTTGCATATACAATGGCAGAGGAAATACCCCAGGCACAAATTGAAAAGGATGAAGCGCGAAAGCGGTATGAATTCAAAAAGGCGTTGGAAAAGCTGGAAGAAAAGGAAGGGTCCGGTACCGAGTTAATCTCCCTGTATATCCCGCCGGACAAACAGATCTACGACGTAACCGCCCAGCTGCGCGACGAGTACGGACAGTGTGCCAACATCAAGAGCAAACAGACGCGGACCAACGTGCAGAGTGCGATCTCCTCCATTCTTGCACGGCTCAAATACTACAAGACGGCTCCGGAAAACGGTATGGCCGTCTTCTGCGGGGCAATCAATGTCGGCGGAGACAAAACCGATCTTGAATCCATCATCGTCGAACCGCCGGAAACAATCCGCACCTACAGTTACCGGTGCAGTTCCAGCTTCGAACTTGAGCCGCTCAAAGCAATGCTTGACGACAAGTTCGTCTATGGTCTGCTGGTCATCGATCGCCGCGAAGCCTACTGGGGCTTCCTGCGCGGAACGCATATCGAACCGATCAACGGAACCAACTCCACCGTTCCCGGAAAACAGCGGAAAGGTGGTCAGTCAAGTATCCGTTTCGAGCGTCTCCGGCTGATTGCGATTCATGAGTTCTACAAAAAAGTCGGTGAACGTGCATCCGAGGCGTTCCTGGCCGAGCCGAACTTCTTTGAAAAGTTCAAGGGTCTCTTAATCGGCGGCCCGATGCCGACCAAAGAGGAGTTCGCCGAAGGAGACTTCCTCCATCACGAAGTGAAGAAACGGATCATCGGTCTCTTTGATGCCTCCTATACCAACGAGTTCGGTCTTCGTGAACTGGTGGACAATGCCCAGGATGCACTTCGCGGCGTTGGCATCATGGACGAAAAGAAGGAGATGACACGGTTCTTCAAGGAACTGATCAAGGAAAACGGATGCGCCGCATACGGAGAGGAGAGCGTCCGTGCCAACCTTGAAGCAGGGGCCGTTGACACCCTCCTTCTCTCGGAAAAGCTGCGGAAGGCCCGACTGACCATTGCATGCGGCAACTGCGGCTATCAGGAAGTAAAGACCATGCAGGTCGAAGCAGGAAAGAAGTTTAAGGATCTGCCCTTTGGCCACTGTCCGCAATGCCAGTCTCCGCTCTATCTTACGGACGAGACGGATATCATTGAGGAACTGACCAATCTTGCGGATATGTCCAACACCCGCGTTGAGATCATCTCCGATGACTTTGAGGAAGGATCCATGCTTTTCAGTGCGTTCGGCGGGATTGCCGCTGTCCTGCGGTATCCTACGGGGATGTAACAATCATGTATCGGGAGTATATTCACAAAGTAGAATGTCTTCTCCGTGAAATCACGGGAGAAGATGACGTACTGCTCACAGACGGCGGCGATCACGCTGACATTGCATCAACGGTTGCCTTTGCACTGGCGAAAAAGGAACGGAAAAATCCGGCTGCGATTGCAGCAGACATTGTTGCAAAGATCACCGCACATCAGGACTCGCAGGGACTGACGGTCTCGGCGGTTGGTCCCTACATCAACTTCGTCTTCAGCGGGGCATACGTCGCGGACTCTGTTCGCGCCGCCCGGCATCCGGACTACGGCCAGCTTCCCGCACGAACCGAGCGGGTCATCCTTGAACACACCAGTGCCAACCCGAACGGGCCGCTGCATGTCGGTCACATCAGAAACACCGTTATCGGTGATACGCTGGTCCGGGTATTCCGGAAAGCCGGATACCCGGTTGAGGCGCAGTACTATCTGAACGATATGGGGCGTCAGATCGCAATCGTTGCCTGGGGAGTGAAGCATCTCCACTATGACCGTCTGCCAAACGAAAAGGGCGACGAGTTCATTGTGCGCCACTATGTTGAGGCAAACAAAATCGCCAGGGAAAAACCGGAGATTGAGCCTGAGTTTGATGAGATGATGGAAAAGATCGAGGCCGGCGATCCGGAGACGGTCAGGCTCTTCCATGACTCCGTGGACATCTGCGCAGAAGGCATCAAAGAAACCCTTGCCGCGATGAACGTTCATCACGACCGGTTCGTCCGCGAGACCACCTTCCTCTGGAACGGCGATATGCAGAAGGTTCTCGCACGAGTCGAGGCACTTCCCGAAGCGCAGCATGACGGACAGATGATGTATCTCGATCTCTCGGACAAGGGCTTTGGCAACCGCTACGTTCTGCGCAGGAGTAACGGCACCTCGGTCTATGCGGCACGCGATCTTGCCTTTCATTTATGGAAAAACAGTCAGTGTGACCGGAGCATCGATGTCCTTGGTGCCGATCACAAACTGATCGGCGCACAGCTCCAGACGACGCTTGCCATGATCGGTGAGCGCCCGCCGGAGATTGTACACTTCGAGTTTGTCTCCCTGCCGGAAGGATCGATGACCACCCGCGGCGGTGTCTTCATCACTGCAGACGAGCTGCTGGCCGTGACCAAGAAGCGTGCCTTAGAGGAGGTCACTGTTCGGCGTTCAGAACTCGGTGAGGCCGAACGCGAGCGAATTGCATCCGGGGTCGGGGTCGGTGGGGTGCGGTATGACATCGTCAAAGTCTCCGCTGAGAAATCAACGGTCTTTGACTGGAAGGAAGCCCTTGACTTTGAGCGGCAGAGCGCACCCTACGTCCAGTATGCACACGCCCGTGCCTGTTCCATTCTGGAGAAGGCAAAAGCCGATGGCGGGTTTGCCGAGAACTACAGTTTCTCCGATCCCTACGAAATTGCCCTGGCAAAACACATTGCACAGTTCCCGTATGTGATCGAAAAGGTCGTGGTAGAACTGCGGCCCCATCTCCTTGCAACCTATGTCCGTGACCTTGCGGATCTGTTCAACTCCTTCTACCGGTTCGCACCGGTACTGAAGGCCGAAGGCAGTGTCCGTGACGCCCGGCTCACGCTGGTTGATGCAAGCCGGAACACGCTTGCCGCAGCACTTGACGTACTGGGTATTGAAGCACTGGAGTCAATGTAACCCGATTCCGGACAGATCCCTCTCGTGTGTCTGACAAAGGATGGTTAATTTCAAAAATACCTGAAATTCCTCTTTTTTTATTAAGAATCTCTTACCCTCTGACTATCTCTTTCTCTGAGAAATTCCTTAATTCGGAAGGACATAACTGCTGCGTGCCTGAATTCCTGTATTTCCACGCGCCGCGCAGTATTTTGCATGCCCTGCAGGTCTGTTGTTTGATTTATTGGTGTAAAATATAAATCATGTTAATTTAACTTTCCGAAAGGATCTGCCTGATAATGGCGGGAAATCACCGAATTCAATAGTCGGGTTATAAATATGCCTCCCTCCAATTCCCAATTAACACAACTCTACCCGCCGCTGGCGGGAGGGATGTGAGGTGTGTATTCATGGTAACATTCAGCCCGGCGCAGGTTTGCGTCAAAGTTGGAACGGCAGGCAAATCCAAATGCAGTCTGCCGGCAGGCAACATGTTTGTCCGTGCCTTCCTCGCGGGTGCCTACATCGCAATGGGTGCGGCGCTCGCA
>DALTYF010000090.1 GCA_029986195.1 Methanocorpusculum sp.
TCCTCACACATGTGCGGTATCGCAGGCATCGTCGCAAACTTCGAGGTTTCGGGTTCATTGTACTGGGCGCTGTATGCACTTCAGCACCGCGTGCAGGAAAGCGGGGGAATTTCCACATACGACAACGGAACAGTCCACAAATACAAAGGATACGGTCTGGTCTCCGAGATATTCACAAACGACATTTTGCAAAGCCTCTCCGGGAAAACGGGACTCGGCCATGTCCGGTATCCAACCACCGGCGGATCGAAACCGGAGAATATTCAGCCGTTCAACTTCCTGTTTCGCGGTCACTCCCTCTCCATTGTCCATAATGGAAATCTGGTCAACACCGACGAGCTGCGCTACGAGTATGAAGGCCGTGGCCATATCTTTTCCACCACCTCCGACACCGAGGTGATCGCCGCAATTCTCGCAAACGAGATCATTCACGGTCACACCGTCGGCGAAGCCATCAGCTTCTGCATGCGGAGTATTCGCGGATCGTATGCGGTCATCTTCATGCTGGACGGGGTATTGTATGCATTCCGCGATCCGCTCGGCATCAAACCGCTCTGTCTCGGGGAGTTTGAAGACGGCGGGCACATTGTCGCATCCGAAAGTGTGGCTCTTGACGCGGTCGGTGCAAAACTTCTCCGCGATGTTGCTCCGGGAGAAAGCATCTGCCTCAAAGCAGACAATGTGTACCCGCGGCAGATCATGACGGCAAAGTCTCCCGCCCACTGTGTGTTTGAGTACATCTACTTTGCCCGCGCCGACTCGGTGATCGACGGCATCTCAGTGTATGATGTCCGTCAGAAGACCGGTTCACTTCTCGCCGGGGAGTCTCCTGCCGTTGCTGACATCGTTTCACCGGTTCCGGACTCCGGCACTGCCGCTGCCACCGGCTATGCGGCGGCATCGGGTATCCCGTTCCGGGAGGCACTGATCAAGAACCGCTACACCGGCCGCACCTTTATCATGCCGACACAGGCAAAACGGGAGATGGCTGTCCGGATGAAACTGAATCCGGTCCGCGGTCATATCACCGGAAAATCCGTTGTCCTGGTAGACGACAGCATTGTCCGGGGCACGACCTCGCGCCGCATCATCGCACTGGTTCGCGAGTTCGGCGCAAAAGAGGTGCATCTCCGTGTAGCATCCTCGCCAATTATTGCGCCCTGCTATCTGGGCACCGACTTCCCGACGCGTGAGGAACTGATCTCCCACCACAAATCTGTCGGTGAAGTCCGGGAAGCAATCGAGGCAACAAGTCTTGCCCATATCTCCCTGGAAGGGCTGGTCGGGGCCATCGGCATTCCGTGCAGTCATCTCTGTACCGGATGCCTGACAGGAAAATATCCGGTTGCAATCGACGGCGAAGAAGAGGATTCTCACGGCATTGAGATGATCGATCCGTACAAAAATCCCGACCTGTAACTTTTTTTACCGATACTGTTTCCGATGCCGGCAGAACGATTCTGAACGGCAGGGTAGTGTCAGGTATTTTTAAAAAATCTCAAAACATCTAAAAAGGAAAATTGGGGGGTTTTGAGAGTGGTACGTGTGTGTCATTAACCGTTTTGGGGGTGGATATTGTATTGGGGCAGACCCGCAAACTCCCGCACGTTGGCTGGTGTGTAGGTGTGTGTTGTGTCATTCGTTTCCGGACTTCTGTGGTGTGGTGTATCCGGTTGAACGGTGACTGCATGGAATCATGTACGTTTTTTTCTTGCGTTTGTTCCACAGGTCTGTCTGCATCCGGCGCTGTTGGCACCGGCTGCTACAATGATTTGTAGTTATTGTATTTAAATTTATTCATCATTGCACGGCATTGATGTCAGGCATCATGGCTGTGCCATGAAGAAAGCATTATAGTCATCGAAGGCCAATGAATGAGTAATGAACGAGTCGGCAGGCGATTTTTCCGATATTCTCTCTCTTCTCAGGGACAATCCCCGCGGAATGTCAGTCACGGAGATCGCAGAGGCCGCTCATCTGAACCGCAACACCATCGCACGTTACATGGACACGCTTCTGGTCTCCGGGCAGGTGGAGATGCGAACGTTTGGCAAAGCAAAAGTTTTCTTCATCTCCAAACGCGTTCCGGTCTCTGCAATGCTGAATCTCTCCTCGGAGATGGTGCTGCTGGTTGACGGGGATCTTCGCGTCATTCAGGTAAATGAGGCGCTGCTCTCCTTTTTGTCCGTAACCTCCGACGAGATTACCGGCTCTCTCATCTATGAAGGTCCGGCAAAACCGCTCTGCAGTGACATGCTCACGGACCAGATCCGCCATGCCATTCACGGAGAGACCGTCCGCGGCGAACTGCGGATCTTCCGGAATAATCAGGAGTATTATCTGGATCAGAAGATCTATCCGATGGTTCTCGCCGACGGAAAACCGGGCGTCACCGTCGTCCTCGATGACATCACCGAACATGTCCGTGCCGAGGCGGCGCTGGAACAGAGTGAAGCAATGTTTCGCAGGCTCGTTGAAACGGTGCAGGACTGTATCTGGTCAGTGGATGAACATGCGATCATCCGCTATATCAGTCCGCAGATTACTACCATCTGCGGCTACTCCCCCGACGAGATGATCGGCAGACGGTTCTCCGATTTCATGCCGTCCGGTGCCGGCGTACGATTTTCCTGGGAACTCACCGCCGAAATATCCCGTGAGAGCGGATTCACGCTGCTTGAGTTTCCGTTTGTCTGCAAAGACGGGACCCGCATCTACTGTGAGCTCTCCGGAACACCGGTGGTCCTTGACGAGGAGTCAAACATGTTCCTCGGGTATAATGGGGCTCTGCGCAACGTCACGGATCGCCGGAATGCCGAGCAGGGCGTCAAGCGGTGGAAGCTGTTCCTTGACGGTGTCATGGATAACATTCCGGGCATCATCATCGTAACCGATGTGAAAACAAATGCCATCGTCTACTCCAACCTTGCGGCAGAACAGTTTCTGCACATGAGCCGATCCGAGATCCGGAGTCTTCCCTCCTCCAAACTTCTCTCCCGTCTTGGTTCCGGCCATCTGATCGATGCCCACGATCAGGTGAAGGCATTCCGTAAACCGGTCAACGTCCCCGAGGATCGCGTCGAGGTGGACGGGACGGTTCATTACATCTCCGCACGCGTGCTGCCGATGGTTCTTTCCGCGGACCGCGAGTATCTGCTGACGATGACAACCGACATCTCCGATGAAGTCGCAGATCGGAACCGTCAGCTGCTGACGCGGGAACTTGCGTTTGTGCTGGAAGGTATTTCCAGCACCCAGGAAATATGGGGGCCGGCAATGGAGATGCTGCCGAACATCAGCGGCTTTGAAGCGGTTGCCGTGTATCAGCGGAGTATTTTTGACGACTATGTTCTGTTCATGTCCCGGAAAGGACGGTTTGCTCCGGCCATTCCCCGCGACTCGATTGTGGACCGTATTATCCGCAAAGGCGAACCGGCAATCTTTGACAGGTACCGGATGGGACTGTTCCTGGAAGGAACCCTCTCCACCATGGACAATGCCGCGTCCCTTGTTCTCATGCCGATTGTTCACGAGAGCAGGACAGTTGCCTGTATTGTTCTTGGTTCGACCGCGCCGCAACTGCCGGATACAGTGCTTCGCGGCATCCTGATGTCAACGGCATTCCAGATCAGTACGGTTGCCTCACGCTGTCTGTTACAGGAGAAACTCCAGCGGGAACGCGATCGTACCCGGAGTTATCTGGATCTCGCGGGCGTTATGCTGGTTGTTGTTGGTCGTGACGGGGTAATTGAGATGATCAACCGGTACGGCGCAAAGCTTCTCGGATACACCGAGACCGATCTGATCGGCAGAAACTGGTTTGAGATGATTGTCCCGGAAGCAGTGCGGGAAGACCGGCTTGTGGCGTTTGAACAGATGGCGTCCGGAATGCTGAATGTCGAGGGTCGGGTGTATCACGGCCCGGTACGTTGCAGTGACGGCACGGAAAAATCCATCCGGTGGCGCAACTCCCTTCTCCGGGAAGAGTGCGGAAGTGTTGCCGGTGTGGTCTCTTCCGGAGAAATCATCCCGGAAGAGGAAAACCGCTGACGGTATTTTGGAACTGTACCAAAAAAAAGTACGGTCATGCGTGAATTTCCCAACGTTTTTTTTTTGTTTCCGCCGGGTGCAGTTTGTCCTCTCTAATTTCTGTACTGGGTGTAACGATTTTCCGGTAATCTGTATCGTGTCATGCATTCCCGGATGATCTGTAATCGGGGCATAGAGTGAGTTTATTTTTACAAAAAACGGGATTGCTTTCAAACAGTCTCATGAATCAAAACATTTTTAATAGAATATTGGTAATATACAGTCATAGTAGTAAGATACGTTATGATCAAGAGCGACGTACATCGAAATAATGAACCCTGTAGGTGTGGGAGAAAAAGAATCCTCGTGGCACTCTGGTGCTGATGATAACCTTTGCCATCATCTTTTCCTCAGGGTGTCTCAATCCGGAGAGTCCGGACATCCCTGAAACAGAAATGGTAGATCTGCCCGATGATCTCAATGCGGCTATCCTTGACTTTTCGCATGATGTATCCGATCTGGACCGTGTCATTTCCATAGATCTCTACAATCTTGCGGAAGAGTTCAGTGGTGCAGAG
Organism: Methanocorpusculum sp.; assembly: GCA_029986195.1. Taxonomy (GTDB): domain Archaea; phylum Halobacteriota; class Methanomicrobia; order Methanomicrobiales; family Methanocorpusculaceae; genus Methanocorpusculum. The sequence goes on from DALTYF010000090.1 coordinate 4,608, forward strand.
ACCGATGCGGACAGGGAAAACATTGCCCTGAACTATTATGCAAAGAATCCGTGGATGAGCAATTTTGTCTATTACAATGCGGTAAACGACAAATTCATTGGTGTGCCCGTCACGATAGCCGAAGAAAATAGAAACTTTTTACCGACTCCGACCGAGTCGATGTTTCAGTCATCCGGCGGAACCATACATTACAGCGCAGTGTTCAATCCCGACAAAGGATATCAGGAACTCGATGCAGCCGCAGTTCATGACGGGAACGGAACCTACATCGGATACTTCATCATCCTCTACGATTTCTACGCCATACTGAACCAGCACCCGATGATGATACACAAAGAGAAATCATACGCTGACTATATCCTCTTTGTTGTCGATGAATTTGACGTGGAAAAGTAGTGTACGCATCAAAATCCGAGGCAACGGGCGTCAGAGTCTCCAAAAAATCTCCGTATTATGACGATCAGGTACTCATTCTCCCCGAGACTGACAAAT
>DALTYF010000091.1 GCA_029986195.1 Methanocorpusculum sp.
GCGACCTCTGTTGCGTGCGCAACAGAGGTCGCCGCAAACACCGGAGCCCGCGTCATCCCGTCACGGAGAATCCGCACCTCCGCCCCGCCGGCCTTCCGGATAGCACCGCATCCCCGGTTAATCGACGCAATAAGCGCCCCCTCCGTAGTTGCAAGCGGCAGCCAGAACTCCCCTCTCGCGTACTCGCCGTTTACGATTACAGGTCCTGCAACTCCCACCGGAATCTGCACGCAGCCGATCATATTCTCGATATTCCGCGTAACCACGCGGTCAATGGGAATAGTATACTCTCCAACCGGCGCGAGATCTGCGGAAGTCTCCTCCTCGATATATTTCCGGCGCAGAGCCACCGCATCATCCGCGGGCATCAGTTTTTCCAGAGCGTACAGTTTCAGATCGCCTGAGCGGATCTTTGCAAGCTGCTCATCCATAGTATATACCATTCAGCACGCACACTAAAACATTTTTCTGACCGCAGACCTAATAATACCAAAAAGGTGTTCCATGCAGAAATACGCAAAAATTCTTGAATCCGTCAGAACGGCATCGCCGCTCGTCCACCAGATCACGAATTACGTCACCGTCAACGACTGTGCCAACATCACGCTCTGTATCGGGGCATCCCCGGTCATGTCCCACGCTCCCGAAGATGTCATCGACATGACAAAGATCGCAAGCGCCCTCGTACTCAACATCGGTACCCTTGACCCCAACCAGATCGAGGGAATGCTTGTTGCGGGCAGCGTCGCCGCTGACCGGAACATTCCGATCATCCTTGACCCTGTAGGGGCAGGCGCTACCCCGTACCGGACAAAGACCGCACAGCAGCTGATCGAAGAACTCCCGATCACCGTCATCAAAGGAAATGCCGGTGAGATTGGAACTCTCGCAGGAACTGCCGCGACCGTCCGCGGGGTTGATTCCGGCGGTGTTGCAGGCGATAGAAAAACGATCGTCCGGGATCTCGCAGCCAGGCTTGGATGTGTTGTCATCATGAGCGGAGAAGAGGATCTGATCAGCAATGGTTCCCGTGTTGCGGGCGTTCGCAACGGTGCTCCTCTGATGGGCAGACTCTCCGGTACCGGCTGCATGGCATCCGCGGTTACCGGAGCATTCGCCGCGGTCGCCCCGGACACAATGGACGGCTGTATTGCCGCCATGGCCTCGTTCGGCATCGCCGGCGAGGCGGCGGCAAAGACCGCTACAGGCCCCGGCTCGTTCAAACCGACATTCCTGGATGCAGTTGCCGCACTCACGCCCGAACAGGTTGCCGCATGCGCCAAAGTCACCGAGTACTAAACCGATGTACGATCTCTACGTAGTTACCGACGAAAAACTATCCCGCGGTCTTACCCATGCAGAGATTGCCCGCCGTGCCGTTGCGGGCGGGGCGGATGTGATTCAGCTGCGGGACAAAGACAAATCTTCGCGGGAGCTGTATGAGATCGCCTGTGAGATACGGGAGATCTGCCGGGACCGTGCACTTTTCTTTGTCAATGATCGTCTCGACATCGCCCTTGCCGCAGGAGCGGACGGCGTGCATCTTGGTCAGGATGATCTGCCAATTGAAGCAGCCCGCAGTGTTGCACCGCAGAACTTTCTCATCGGCATCTCCGTAGGAAATGCCGGTGAGGCGCTGGCTGCAAAATCCGCAGGTGCGGATTACGTCGCCGTGAGTCCGGTGTTTTCGACCCCGTCGAAGACGGATGCGGGGACCGGACACGGTGTTGCGGCAATCAGAGAGATTCGTACCGCGGTCACCTGCCCGGTGATCGGCATCGGCGGCATCAATGCAGACAATGCCGCAGAACTGATCGATGCAGGCCTCGATGGTGTTGCGGTCATCTCCGCAGTGGTCAGCGCTCCGGATGTGACCGCGGCGGCACAGAATCTTTCTGCGATCATCCGTGAGGCAAAGGAGCGGCGTGCATGAAAGAGCAGTGGTGTTTCCGCGTGCCGGTACAGGACGGCGAGGCGGCACGACGGTGTGCAATTGCGGAAAATATTCTTGACCGGACACTGCGTCCCCGTGCGGAGAACGGTTTTCTTCTGATACCGGTTCTCTCCCCCCGCGAAGGAGAACTGCGGGCGGAGTTTGCAGAGAATCATGCGATTGAAGAGCTCCCACGTCATGAGCAGATCGGCGGCATCGTCGTTTTGCAGGACGACGATGCCCTTGGCGCGGAAAAAATTCTTGCCGCCCGTCCTTCGGTCCACACGGCCCTCTTCGCGACGTCACCGGTGGAAGGAGAGTTCCGCACAAAAACGTTCAGGGTTCTTGCGGGCGAGCCGACAACCGAGACGATGTATCATGAGTACGGACGCCGCATGGCAATCGATCTGACCGCGGCATATTTTTCCGCACGACTTGCGAACGAGCGGCAGAGAATTTTGTCGCAGATGAAAGCCGGCGAAAAAATTCTTGACATGTTCGCGGGTGTCGGCCCGTTCCCGGTGATGCTCGGCGGTTCCGCCGAGCTGGTGATCGCAAACGATCTCAATCCCGGTGCGGTGCTGTTGATGCAGAAAAATATCCGGCTGAATCATCTGACGAATGTTCTTCCGATGCTCGGTGACGCCCGCAACCTTGCCGAAATCTTGTCGCCGATGAAGTTTGATCGCATCATTATGAATCTCCCGATGGATGCGGCGGCGTTTCTGCCGGCGGCAGCGCCGCTGACAAAGCCGGGGACGATTGTGCATTTGTATTCGCTGGTGGAGGCGGAGGGGGAACACAATGCGGATATTCTCCGTGTGTTTCCGGGTGCGAAGATTACCGAACGGGTGCTTCGTTCGTACTCGCCGACGAGCTGGCATGCGGTGTATGATATTGAGGTTGCCGCATGCGGGTGAAGATATGCGGCACGGCAACGTTTGCGGATCTTGCTTGTGCCCTTACGGCGGGTGCTGATGCGATCGGGTTTCTGATGGGCATTACGCACGTGACGCAGGATGCGGTAACACCGGAAGCAGCAGCGGCGATGGTTGCGACACTGCCGCCGTTTGTCGAGCCGGTTGCGGTGACGCATCTGACGAAACCGGCCGATCTGATCCGTATCGTGGAGGCGTCACACTGCACGACATTGCAGATTCAGGATCTGGTGACGCCGGAGGATATTGCGGAGGTTCGCGAGGCGCTGCCGTATCTCCGGATCGTAAAGGCGGTGCATGTGATGGATGCATCCGCGGTTGCGACGGCGAAGTACTTCGCCGACGCGGCGGATGCAATCCTTCTGGATACACGGACGGCGGATCGGATTGGCGGGACGGGCATTCCGCATGACTGGAACATCAGTGCAAGGATTGTGGAGGTGTGTCCGGTGCCGGTAATTCTTGCCGGGGGACTGACACCGGAGAATGTGGCGGAGGCTGTCCGTCGTGTCAGGCCATATGCGGTGGATGTGCATACGGGGGTAAAAAAAAGAACGGTGTTCGGGATGCAAAACGAACCCTGGGGCTACCAAATGGAAGACATCTTTATGCAGGTAAAAAAGAACGGTGTTCGGGATGCAAAACGAACCCTGGCGTTTGTTGCAAACGCCAGGAGCTGTTCCTGATTACACTTCTACCATGGGATGGTTGCAGTTTTTGAGGAAATTGGCATAGCCGACCATGTCGAGAAGTCCGTGACCGGAGAGGTTGAAGACGATTGTTTTTTCTTCGTTCTTTTTCTTTGCGTCCAGTGCCAGTTCAATGGCCCCGCGGATTGCGTGGGATGATTCTGGTGCGGGGATGATGCCTTCGGTTCTGGCGAAGGTGACGGCGGCCTGGAAGATCTGGGTCTCGTTGTAGGATACGGCGCTGATGGTTTTGTTGTGGTAGAGTTCGGAGACGAGAGGGTTCATGCCGTGGTAGCGGAGTCCGCCTGCGTGTACGGCGTTCGGGGTGAAGTCGTGGCCGAGTGTGTACATTTTGAACATGGGGGTGATGCAGCCGGAGTCGCCGAAGTCGTAGCGGTACTCTCCTTTGGTGAGGGAGGGGACTTCGGTTGGTTCGACGGCGAGGAAGCTGGTGTCCACTTTTCCTTTGAGTTTCTTTTCGATCATGGGGAAGGCGAATCCTGCGAAGTTGCTGCCGCCACCGATGCAGCCGACCATGTAGTCAGGGACGATGTCGAGTTCGTCCATCTGGGCGATGAGTTCCTGACCGATCACAGTCTGGTGCATGCAGACATGGTTTGCGACACTGCCGAGACTGTACTTGGTTTTGCCGGTCTGGTCTTTGACGGCCATTTCTACTGCTTCGGTGATGGCGGTTCCGAGTGTTCCTCCGTAGGAGGGGTCTTTGGCGAGAACGGATTTTCCGTATTCGGTGATGGTGCTCGGCGAGGGGTACACGGTTCCTCCGTAGGTTTCCATGATGGATCTGCGGAAGGGTTTCTGTTCGAAGCTGACCTTGACCATGAAGATGATGAGGTCGAGGTCGAAGTAGTTGCAGGAGAGGGAAAGCGCTGATCCCCACTGGCCGGCTCCGGTTTCGGTGGTGAGGTGTTCGGTTCCGTCTCTTTTGTTGTAGTAAGCCTGAGCGATGGCGCTGTTGAGTTTGTGGCTGCCGGTGGGGCTTACGTCTTCGCGTTTGAAGTAAATCTTCGCGGGTGTTTTGAGGTACTGTTCGAGATGGTATGCCCGCTGGAGCGGGGTGACTCTGCCGAACTGTGCGTAGGCTTCGCGAATTTGTTCGGGAATGTCGATGAACCGGTGGGTTGTGTCGAGTTCCTGGTCTACGGAGGTTTTGCAGAATACGGGTGCGAGGTCAGCGGCAGTCACGGGCTTCATGGTTGCGGGGTTGAGTATCTCCGGCGAGCCAATGTCTGCTGCGATGTTATACCATTTTTTTGGGATGTCATCCACGGTAAGGGTCGTACGACCGTCTTTGGGGAACATAGATCAAGGTGTGGTTTCTGGGTATTTAAAATATGTGCATTTTATTTCACTAATATTTATTGATGTATAAAAATGAACATTTTTGATGTGAGGCGGGGAGGAGGACGCGCGGAGTGTGATGTTTTGTACGGGCTGGTAAAAGAGGGCTGTACTTTTCTGAAAAGAGAGAGTTGTTTTTCTCAGGATTTCTCCTGAGATGTTTTACATCCCATC
>DALTYF010000092.1 GCA_029986195.1 Methanocorpusculum sp.
CCCGAAGTGGAATCGCTCGTCATCATCAACTGCCTCCTCGAAGAAGGAAAAACCGTCATCGTCCCCATAATTCAGACCGACACTAAAACCCTGCGTCTCTCCTACCTGAAAAATGTCGCTGACCTCGAACCCGGAACCTTCCATGTCCCCGAACCCCTCTCCACCGAAATCCCGGCGCCCGCCGAAAAGATCGAGATCGCCTTAATGCCCCTCGTCGGATTCGATCGAAGCGGCAACCGGCTCGGCTACGGAGCAGGATACTACGACCGGTTCTTTGAAGCCTACCCGGACATTCCCCGCATCGGCCTTGCCTACGCATGCCAGGAAGTCCCCGCCATTCCGGCAGATTCCTTCGACCGCAAAATGGACTGGATTGTCACCGAAAACGGATTTATCACCTGCAATCCTGCGCGCCCGCGATTCTGATGTATTGTGGTTCTATAAATCCCTTTTTACTCGCCGCAATTTTTTGCCCACACAAATATTTTAAATATCACATAATGCTTACGTAGAGTAAACAAGAAAATTACAGGTGATATACCCAATGACAGACCAAATCACTCTTCCATTAATTGTACAGGAGGCAGACAGCAGCGACGTCGGACGCGGATACGCGAGAATCAACAACGACGTCATGGCCAAACTCGGCGTTGACTCCGGCGACTTCATCAAGATCACCGGCAAACGAACCGGCGTTGCCAAAGTCATGCGGTCCGCCCTCTCCGGCTCGGGCGGCATCGCAATAGACGGTGACACCCGCCGTGCGGCGGGTGCCGGTATCGGCGACACCGTCATGGTCGAAAAGACCGAACCGCAGACCGCATCCAAAATCACCATCCAGCCCGCAGCCCAGAGCATCAAACTCGACAGCCGCCAGCTGGAACAGTTCATCGTCCAACAGTACGCCGGAAAACCGATCGCCAAGGGCCAGATCATCCAGATTCCGCTCGCAACCCAGACACGGAACGAAGACCCCTTCTTCTCCGGATGGGGCGGCTTCTCCAGCTACAGCACCGAATACTACGCATTCGTCATCTCCGACGTCTCCCCCGGCGACATTGCCATTATCGGATCGCAGACCGCCGTCCACTACAAAGACGCCGTCTACAAAGGAGACGACGCCCCGAAAGGAAAATCCGCCGGCAACATCCACTACGAAGATATCGGCGGTCTCGGCCGGGAACTCTCCCAGGTTCGGGAGATGATCGAATATCCGCTCCGTCACCCCGAAGTGTTTGAGAAACTCGGCATCGAACCGCCAAAAGGCGTCCTCCTCTACGGCCCGCCGGGAACCGGCAAGACCCTGATTGCCCGTGCGGTTGCAAACGAAGCGGGCGCATACTTCGACACCATTTCGGGACCCGAAATTGTGTCGAAGTACTACGGCGACTCCGAGGAAAAACTCCGGGAGATTTTCCAGAAAGCAGAAGAGAATGCCCCGGCCATCATCTTCATCGATGAAATAGACTCCATTGCCCCGAAACGTGAGGAGTCCAAGGGCGAGATGGAGCGGCGTGTCGTTGCCCAGCTGCTGTCCTTAATGGACGGCTTAAAGAGCCGCGGCAAGGTGATTGTGATCGCCGCAACCAACCTGCCGGACGCAATCGACCCCGCTTTGCGGCGGGGAGGCCGGTTCGACCGCGAGATCGAGATCGGTGTGCCGGACAAAGAAGGAAGAAAAGAGATTCTTCAGATTCACTCCCGCAACGTCCCGCTTGCCGAAAACGTTGACCTCAACAAGTACGCAAACACCACGCACGGATTTGTCGGAGCCGACCTTGCCCTCGTGGTCAAGGAAGCCGCAATGCACGCACTGCGCCGCGAGTTCCCCGGCATGAATCCGGACGAGACCATCTCCAAGGAGAAGCTCGAAGGCCTGAAGGTCACCGCCGAGGACTTTGAGGCAGCACTGAAGATGGTGCAGCCCTCCGCGATGCGGGAGGTGCTTGTTGAGGTGCCGGACATTCACTGGTCGGACGTCGGCGGACTTGACGGCGTCAAAGAGGAGCTCCAGCAGGCGGTTGAGTGGCCGCTGAAGTATGCGGATGTGTATAAGCAGTTTGCCACCAAGTCGCCGAAGGGATTCCTGATGTTCGGGCCGCCCGGCACCGGTAAGACGCTGCTCGCAAAAGCGGTTGCCAACGAGTCGGAGTGCAACTTCATCGCGGTCAAGGGGCCTGAACTGATGTCGAAGTGGGTCGGCGAGTCCGAGAAAGGCGTGCGGGAGATCTTCCGGAAAGCCCGGCTTGCGTCACCGTCGATCATCTTCTTCGATGAAATAGACTCGATCGTTCCGCGGCGGGGAAGCTACGAAGGCTCGTCCCATGTAACCGAGAGCGTGGTCAGCCAGTTCCTGACCGAACTTGACGGTCTGGAAGAGCTGAAGAATGTGGTGGTGATCGGTGCGACCAACCGTCCCGACATGATTGATCCGGCTCTTCTTCGGCCCGGACGGCTGGAACAGCACATCTTTGTGCCGCCGCCGGATGAAGAGGGCAGAAAGCAGATTCTTGAAGTGTACCTCAAGGGTGTTGCGGATATGCTGGCCGAGGATCTGAACGTGGACGATCTGGTTGCCGAAACCGACGGCTTCGTGGGCGCAGACATTGAGGCCCTTGTCCGCGAGGCGAAGATGGTTGCCATCCGCGAGTTTGTGAAAGCAATGGCAGGCCGCGAGGCTGAAGAGATCAAACTTGCCGTCGGCTCGGTGAAGATCTACAAGCGCCACTTCGAGGAGGCGTTAAAGCGCGTCCGCCCGTCGCTGGACAAGGAAGGCCGCAGGACTGCGGAACGCGACTCCTGGCCGTACCGGTTCAATGAGGAGGAGCGGCAGGTGCTGGACAAGGCTCTGACTGCGCTGAAGATGGCCGAGTACAAGGCGGATGAGGATGCCGAAAAGAAGGAGCAGACAGAAAAACTCGACCGTCTCCTGATGCGTCATCAGAAAGACTTTAGCGCAATCAAAGAGATAACTAAGAGCATAGAAAACTGAGAGGGGGGACGGTGATCCCTCTCCGGTTTTGGAAGTGATATAACTATGCCGGAGTCATCGGACGATGCCTACAAGGATCTGATGGATATTATTCATCAGATCATTACTGCTCATGTTTCCGGCGAGGGCGAGGAGAAGCTCCCGCCGATCATGGGAGTAAAGTTTGTCTTGAACGGGGGTACGATTCATCTGGCCCCCGTCAATCCTCAGCCGAAGACGATTCCCCTGGAGGTTTTTGAGGATGCGGGAACGATTATTATTCAGACGGAGCTTCCGCCGGAGTGTCCGGATGATTTCTTTATCGCATATCAGGACGGGAAACTGCAGCTGAATGCCGGTGCCCGTCGTGAGTACTCGGCGGTGATTCCGGTAGCGGAGATCGATCCGTCCTTAACGGAGACGCATCTGCACAATGGTGTGCTTGAGGTCATCTGCTTTAAGAAAAATATGGATGAGTAATTGTTTGTGGAGGTTTACTCCGCAATATCTTTTCTTTCAATGAGATACAGTTCCGGACTTTGTTTTGCCAGCTCTCTGAGCCGCACGTCAAAGCCGGTTGCAGAGAAGAGTCCGTACACAATTTCATATCCGGCAAGTTCGGGCGCCTGACATTTTCTTTGTAAATCCGCATACACATCCATGTCCACGACCCGGTCCCCGGAATAAAATTTGCATTCTCCGGCAAACAATTTTTTTCCGGAGTGATCGATTGCAACAACATCGATCTCCACGTTGCCGCGTCCCCAGAAGGAGCCGACCCGCGACGGCTCGAAGGGAATTTTTTTGCTGTTGCAGAAATCCCAGAAAAGTTCACGGCAGACGTCTTCATAGACGAAGCTGACAAACCGGTCGATGAAGTGCGGTCTGATACGTTCAAGAACTGCATCGCTCTTCCCGATTTCCAGTTCACTTTTGTTGGGGGAGACGAACAAAAACCAGAATCGAAGGAAGCTGTCCTGAATGTGATATCTTCCTTTTTTGCTGTGTTCGGGCGCGGGTTCTGTTACCGGAACACGGCGTTCGATGAGGCGAAGGTCGATTAAGGTGGTGAGGTAAGGAACAAGTGTGGTGGTTTTCATCTCAAGAGCTGCGGCAAGTTCGGAGAGTCGTGTCTTTCCTGCGGCGATGGCTTTGAGGATGGAGAAGTAGGTGGTTGGCCTGTTCACTTCTTTTTCGAGGAGGAAGATCGGTTCTTCATAGAGGTAGCCGTTTTTGTTGAGAATGTGTTGTTTGATGTTGGTGAAGATGTCCGCGTCGTTATCGAAGAACTCCAGATATTTGGGAACGCCTCCGGTGACGGCATAGAGGCTGACGAGTTCTGCGAAGGGTTTGTCGGTATAGTGTGCGGACAGTTCTGTGAAGGTGAGTGGTTGCAGACGTATCTGGGCGGTTCTTCTTCCATAGAGCGGGCTAACGTACGAGAGAGCATGGGTTTTCATCATGCTGGTGTATGAGCCGCAGAGGATGACCATGATGTTGTGTTTGGAGAGTGTTTCATCCCAGGCTTTCTGAAGGAGGGAGGGAAATGCCGGATTGATCTCAGCGAGGTACTGGAATTCGTCGATGATGAGAATTTTTTTCTGAGCCGGGTTGTGTTCGGCAAAGAGGGTGAAGAGTGCTATCCAGTCGTTGATTTCGGCACTTTGCAGGTACTCTTTGCGGATGAATGCGGCAAGCTGCTGCCGGAAGTTCTGCATGTTCTGCGTTTCCCGTTCTTCGGTTGCGAGGTAGTAGAGTGCCGGTTTGTTTTTGATGAACTCGGTGATGAGGGTTGTTTTGCCGACGCGACGACGACCGTAGATGACGACGAAACCTGCGTTTCTCCGGTAATTTTCCTCAAGTGTTGCGAGTTCCTGTGTTCTGCCGATGAACTTCATATTCTTTGGTTATGATTATTGAAATAATCATTATTCAAATTATCATTATTGGGATAATAATCTTTGGCTGGAGGCAGAGGTACGTGACGGGAAACTCATCGGTGTTATCGAGGCATGGGGAAGGGGTATTGCAACGATACAAGAGATCTGTGGGCAGGCAGGAAATCCGTTGCCGGAGTACACGGTCAAACCTACTGAGATTATGGTCATGTTTCAGACTGC
>DALTYF010000093.1 GCA_029986195.1 Methanocorpusculum sp.
GATGGTTGGCGCGAAGGGCGCAAAGAACTACTAAATCTTTTCGTGGCATCACACCTCCCCTGCGAGCGTTACCTTAATAAATAATCCGTCCTCATTTTTATCCATGGGAAAAAAAATTGCCGAAATAGTCGAAACCATAGAATTTGTAGCAGACATTGAAGGAGCAAAGGACTGCCTCATGTCCCAGCAGGGTGAACTCTGGTTCAACATTGACGTCCCCAAAGGCCACGGCCTGAAAAACGGTGATAAAATTCGCGTAATCGTAGAGCGCGCTGATGAGTAATGATGGATAAAAAAACAGGGCAGGCGGATACCAGAAAACGAATGGTACTGATCCTGACAGGAATCATTGCGGCTCTTGTCCTTGCAATTGTACTGACGGTAGGAGCCATTGTAATCGACGCAGAAGACCCCGTATATATCAACGGAAAACTCGTTGCCGCATTCCAGTACACCGGCGACCCGCGGGAAGTCTGGGTACAGTGCACCATCTCCCGCGTGGACGACCTCTTCACCGAAGAACAGATAGGCAATCTCCTGACAACCGCACCAACCTTCACCGCAGGCAGAAACATCTGCGAATTCCCGATAGACCTCGAACCGGGGACCTACAAAGCACGTCTCTACGTCCGGGAACGTAACGACGGTGCCGCACGGCTTGCCGCCTTCATCAAAAACTTTGAGATAGTATGATCCATATCTTTGACAATGCCCATCTCTTCAACCCATGCACCGGAGAATGGCTGCTTACCTCTTTTTCCGTAGAAAACGGAGTAGTTACCGCCGTCGGCGCAAACCACAGCCTCACCGGCGGCAAGGTAACCGACCTTGGCAAAGCACGGGTTATTCCCGGACTGATCGACACACACATGCACATTGAAAGTACCTTCCTTGTACCGCAGGAATTCGGCAGGGTTGCCCTTTCACACGGCGTCACCACCGCAATTGCCGACCCCCACGAAATTGCCAATGTCGCAGGACTCGCCGGAATCGACTTCATGATGCAGGACGCACAGCACGCACCAAACGACATTTTCTTCACCCTCCCCTCCTGCGTCCCGGCAACTGCCGACGACGTCGGCGGGGCAGTCATCACCGCAGCAGATCTCGCAAAATATACTGACAACCCCGCGTTCTCGGACTCGGGGAAATGATGAACTTCCCGGCGTACTTGCCGATGACCCTGAAATACTTGCAAAACTCTCCCTGTTCTCCCACGTTGACGGCCACGCCCCGGCCTGACCGGGATCAGCCTCTGCCGCTACGTTGCCCACGGCATCAAAACAGATCACGAATGCACCTCCGCCGAAGAAGCACGCGAAAAACTCCGGCGCGGCATGTATATCCTACTGCGGGAAGGAGAAGCCGCACGGGATGTCGCCGTCCTCTCCTCCATCGTCGACGCAAACACCGTCGCGCACTGCTGCTTCTGCACAGACGATCGGCATGTGGACACCCTGGTACGCGAAGGCTCCATCGATCACTGCATCCGCGCTGCAATCAAAGCAGGCATGCCGGAAAACCTCGCACTCCGCATGGCAACACTCTCCGCCGCGGAATGCTTCGGTCTCACCGACAGAGGAGTTATCGCCCCGGGCCGTGTCGCCGACTTCTGCATCCTCGCAGATACAGACACCTTCACCATCCGCCAGGTGTACAAAAACGGCATCCCCGCAGAAGAGATCCCCGCATCCGCGGTACAGACACCCTATCAGGTCCCGGAGTTCTCCTGCAAATTCCCGGCCAAAACCGATCTCGCCCTGCCGGCAAAAGGAATCGCCCGGGTAATCGGGATCATCGTAGGTGAAATCGTGACCCAGAACATCCCTGCCAAACCCAACACGGACGGCGTACAGAAGATCATCTCCGTTGACCGCTGCTATCATGCCGGCGGCTTTACCGTCGGCCTGGTAAAAGGATTTGAAATGCAGACCGGAGCTGCCGCCACCTCAATCGCCCATGACGCCCACAACATCATCGCAACCGGCAAAAGCGACGAAGAAATACTCACCGCGGTCCGGGCAGTTGCCGACGCCGGCGGAGGACTTGCAGTAGTTACCGGGAATGAAGTCACCCTCCTTTCCCTCCCCATCGGCGGCCTCATGACCCGGGAATCTGCCGACGTAACAATCCGACAGCTGGACAACCTATCCGCACATCTGAAACGCACCGGCGCATACAAACACACCTTCGGTCACCTCTCCTTCCTGTCGCTAACCGTAATCCCGCATCTGAAGATTACCCCGCGGGGCCTGTTCGATGTGGACGCATTTGAGATGGTCCCCCTGTTCCACTGATTTTTTTCTCTCCGACAGGAAAGGATATTGAGAAGAACAACAATACTGATAATTACGATGAAACGACAGCGGGATATTGCCATCATTCTGGCGGCGGCGTTTGTTCTCCTGCCGGCACTGGCAGGCGCTGCAGCGGTAGCGGAGCCGGCCGCAACGGAAACACAGCGTTTCGTCCTGTTTCAAAGTCCCGAACTGTCAAACCACTACGGCTACATCACCGTAAACTCCGTGGACGTGAAACTGGAGGGAGTAAATGCTGTATATACGATCAACTACTCAATTGACCCGTGGATTGCATTTCTGGTATTCCTGCTCGGCAAGCAGGATCTGAAAAACCGACTGTTGAAGATCATCAACCCCCCTGCCCCGACCAGCGGCCAGACACAGGAGATCGTGTTCCAGTACGTGGATAACGAAAAAGCCATCATTTCGGTATCCAACGCTGCAATGAGTTACGGAGACAACACCTACTGGTATCCGGAACAGGAATTCGCAGTCACGATTCCGCAGATTACATTTACGGCCTCGTTTACCAAAACCTACAACAACACCCGTGTAATTGAGCGGGGATTCGGCTACTATTAATCTCTTTTTGAACGGGCAGGCATTGCCATGATGATCACCTCTAAACACTCTTCGATCAAATATACTCATCTATGCAGATGTTTCTTGACGGTGCCGGTCGTGACAGTCTTTCAGGAAGTACCCTTCCGGTCTATAATCCGGCAACCGGGACCGTGATCGATACCGTTCCCGCCGGTAACGCGGACGATGTCGCAGCAGCAGTTGCAGCAGCAGAAACCGCCCAGACAACGTGGGCCGGGATCAGTCAGGCGGATAAATCCCGCATCCTGATCGCAGCAGGCGCGCTTATCAGAGGGGAAGCAGATACCCTGGCAACACTTCTGACCACCGAACAGGGAAAACCCTTTCGCGAAGCCAAGGACGAAATTCTGGGAACAGCCCACATTTTTGAGTACTACGCATCGATGACCGGAAGCATCCGGGGTGATGCCGCGGTTCTGCCGAAGTACGGATACATGAACGTGGTACGAAAGCCGCTCGGCGTCTGCGGGGCAATTGTTCCCTGGAACATGCCCGCAATTATCTTCGGATGGAAGGTGGGTGCGGCTCTCGCCTGCGGAAATGCGGTCGTGGTAAAACCCTCGGAAACAGCACCTCTGACCGTTCTTCGTCTGGCGGAACTGCTGGGAGCCGCCGGGATTCCGGGCGGCGCACTGAACGTCGTTACCGGCAGCGGAGCAGTGACCGGCGACGCAGTTGTGCGCAACGCAGACATCCGGCATGTATCCTTCACCGGCTCGGTTGCAACAGGGCGGGCGGTGGCCGGTGCCGCAGCACCGACCCTGAAAAAACTCACCATGGAACTCGGCGGAAACGATGCATTCATCGTGGCGGCGGATGCGGACATTGATGCGGCGGTTGCCGGCGCAGTGCGGAACCGGTTCTACAACTGCGGACAGGTCTGCACCTCGGCAAAAAGAATTCTGGTGGATGCGGGCTGTGCCGATGAGTTCGTGAGAAAGGCAAAGGCTGCAATCGAAAAACTTGTCGTCGGCAGCGGTCTTGAAAAGGTCAGCATGGGACCGCTGAACAATCCCGGACAGCGCGATGCTGTTGCATCAGCCGTTGACCGGATTGTCCGGGAAGAGTGCGGCAGACTCATCTTCGGAGGAAAAAAACAGGAGGGTCCCGGAAATTTCTACACGCCGACCCTTCTCTCCGATGTGTCGCCGGACGCGGTATCTGAAGAGATCTTCGGGCCGGTCATGCCGGTGATACCGTTTGCAACGCTGGACGAAGCGGTCGGGATTGCAAACAGCACACCCTACGGACTTGGCGCGTCCATCTGGACGAAAAACATAACGACTGCCTGTACGGCAGCAGAACAGATAAGATCCGGTGTGGTGTGGGTGAACCGGCATCTGATTCTGCCGCCGGAAATCCCGTTTGGCGGTACCGGAAATTCGGGATACGGACGGGAGAACGGACGCGAGTTCATCTATGAGTACACCGAGCCGAAGAGTATTCTCATCGGCCTCTGATTTTCTGGCAGAAAATTGAAACGGTGGATTTATATTGGTATTGCTCTAATGTATTAGAGCACATAGGTGCGTTAGTCCCGGTAGGGTAGAGGATATCCTAGAAGCCTGCGGAGCTTTTGACCTGGGTTCAAGTCCCAGCCGGGACGTAGCTGTTTTTTTTTGAACGATTGCATGATACTGATGTTTTGCAACTGACAGACATCTCTAAAAAATAAAAAAAGTTCAGCTCTGGACAACCGTCCAGTTGCCAAGACCTGTCACGGTCACATAATAATACTGGGTTGAACCGATATCGATCGTTACCGTCTCATCAAACGCCCCGCGCTGAGAGAACACCTGCTCAATCTCGGCGCCGTGCAGGCTAATATCAAGGGTGAACGTACGGGGCCCGTCAAAGGTCGCGTGGAAGGTTACCGGTCCTTTCTTCATCTCAGCACGCGGGGAAACTCCTGTGTCCCGTACCCTGCGGCGTTCAGTGTTCCCTCCTCCGTAATCCCGTCAGGAGAAAAGGTCGGTGCGGGCGTTGCAGTTGGCACAGGAATCGGCGCGGGTTCGGCAGGAGTGTCCGGCGAAACACAGCCGGCAGACAGTACCGCAACAACCAGCAGGAGAACGATCCTCGGAAATCTCATGAGAAAACAATTCTCGCTGGATACGGATAAAGATACTTTCCTGCGATGCGGTTGTTTCTGTTGCGGATGATGCGCCGCTTTGCAA
>DALTYF010000094.1 GCA_029986195.1 Methanocorpusculum sp.
GCCTACCGGGGCATTTGCTTTGTTTACAAAGGCCGCGGCGTTTGCCGGACCAATGGCGAGGCCTGCATCCGCCGCGGCAACCGCACCCGTTGCATCTCCGGCGCGGATGAGGTATCCTGCCTTGTTTGCATGAATCTGCGGTGCATGGGGATTGATTGCCAGCGCATCACCTGCAGCAACCACCGCGTCAAGATATTTTCCGGCTTCGGCGAGCAGTCGTGCGCATTCCGCAAAGAACCGGTAGTCGCCCGGAAACATCTCCGAAGACTTTGTATAGCAGCCAAGCGCTGCGGTCTGCTGCCCGATTGTTTCCAGCAGCAGGCCGAGGTTGTACCAGACATCCGGTACATCAGGCCGGATTTTCAGCGACTCCTCGTAACAATAGATGGCGCCTTTCCGGTCTCCCGCTTCGATGCGCGACGCAGCCTCTTTGCACCAGAGCACGGGATCGGAAGGGTTCTGAACCCGCGGTCTGCCTGCCATTATTTTTTCTCCCAGCGCAGCAGCTGCGCAACACTTCCCAGCGTTCCGCCGCGGCGGATCTCTTCCCGCACCCGTGTCTCGGTCTTAAAGACCTCATAGGCGCGGCGGGTAACCTCATAGGCGCGTTCGCGGGGAATGACAACGACGCCTGACTGATCGCCGATCAGCCAGTCGCCGGGACGTACGGTCTGGCCGCAGCAGGAGATCTCAGCCCCGATCTCACCGAACCCTTTCGGCTCTCCGGCATTCGGCTGCACGGCGGTTGCAAACACCGGGATGTCCAGTCTCAGAATATCATCCCAGTCACGTACCGCACCGTCGATGATGATACCGGCAACCCCCCGGTTCATCGCCGAACGGGTAGCGAGTTCTCCCCACGGGGAAATGTCGGTGCGCTTGTCGTTACTGATGACCAGAATGTCCCCCGGGTTGCAGGAGTCAATCGCCTGTACCGGTTTGGACCAGTCGCCGCCGAAGGTCTGTATGGTTACAGCACGTCCGATCATTTTGTGCGGTACGTGACGTTCGCTCAGTCCTGCCATTGCCCCTTTGCGGTAGAGGGCATCGGTGACGTTTGGTGCGGAAACGGTCCGGAGCAGTTCGCGGATCTGATCGTCAAGCGTTTTCTTTTCGGAACGGGCAGCCTTCGGACTGTCGAGCGCCGTCCGGACGGCTGCGGCGGCAGCGGCAACATCCGCAGACTTGATGATCGTCCCGCCGACGATTACAATATCTGCGCCGCGTGCGGCGGCAGCCGCTGCGGTCTCCGCATTGAGTCCTCCGGCGACCGCGATCTTTACCGGCAGTTTTCCGAGAGCGTCCAGCAGGGCAAGAGGATCTTTTCCGATCATCTGTTGATCGATTCCCACATGGGCATTGATGATCTGCACCCCGAGTGCGGCAAGCTCTTCTGCACGGGCGGCGGGGTCACGGACGTTCATCATATCGGCCATGATCTCCACCCCGTAGAGTGCCGCACCCCGCATGGCGTCGGCGATGACGGCATCATCGGCTGCGGCAAGCACACAGACAACGTTTGCTCCTGCCTTTGCCGCCATCTCCACTTCAATCGCTCCGGTATCAGAGGTTTTCAGATCGGCCACAAGCGGTACGGAGGGAAAGAGGGCCCGCATCCGGCGGACACTTTCCATTCCCTCACTCTTCACCAGAGGGGTTCCTATCTCTATCCAGTCGGCACCGCCGGAAACTGCTTCCTCGGCGATTTTTTCTGCGCGGGAAAGTTCCGTAAGGTCCAGTGCGACCTGTAAAACCGGTCTGACCATATCAACTAGTTTGGTGAAACAAGGGGATAAGGTTGGTGATGCAGGCGCTGATCGGTGTATTCTGACCGCGGCTGCGGCGGGCCGGAAAAAATAGGATTACTGCTGATCGTGCAGGGTGGGAAGTCCTGCACGCAGCCAGGTGTTTATTCCTCCGTCAAGAATATAGACGTGCACAAACCCGAGTTTTTCCATCAGCATGCCGGTCCGGAGACCGCGGATTCCGGACTGACAGTAGATCAGCAGATACACGTTGATTCTTGCAAGAGCGGCAATGTTTTCTGCAAAGTCCGGGGAACTGAAGTCGATCCGGCGGGCACCTTTGAGGTGCCCGCACCCGGCGATCTCCTGTTCTGTCCGGACGTCGATGACGATGGTGTTTCCCGCGTTGATCAGCTGCCGTGCACCGGCAGCGTTCACAGCCTGCGGGGGCGGTACGGATGTTGTTGGTACTTCAAGAATCATGTATTACTGATACTTCTCAGAAAAGACCAGTTTTTCAAGCGGGGTCTTTTCTGCGAGCGTGATGCCGCCGACGTCGGGAACTCCTGCGGCGATGATGGAGACAAGTTTGTAGGTCTCCGGGACGTCTGCCAGTTCACGGACCGCATCTGCGTAGGGCATCTGGTTTCCTGCAATCCAGCATCCGCCGTAGCCGTAGGCGTGCAGGGCAAGAAGCAGGTTTTCGGTGGCAGCAGAACAGTCTTCCACGGTGAACTTCCAGTCGGCCTCGCCGAGGACAAGGATTCCGACTGCCGCACCCTCGATGAACTTTCCGTTGGGTGCGAGTTCCGCGATCTTTTTCAGGGTCTCTTTGTTTTTGATGACAACAAAGATCCACGGCTGTTTGTTTCTGCCGGTCGGTGCCTTGGATGCACACTCCAGGGCTTTTCTGATAAACTCCGGCGGGATTTCCTCTTCCTTGAATTTGCGGACACTGTGGCGTGACTGGATGACGGTAATACCGAAGTTTGCTATCCCGGGATTTCTCACATTCATAATTACTCCTTATGCAGGAGACGTAAAGAGCTTTTCTGAATAGACACATTTCTTGTGCATTGTATACGGGACGGGAACGGAACACGAGAGCACCGGACACTGCCGGGAAAGGAATGGAAGGAACGGCAGAAAAAAGAAATTAAATATCCAGCTTCTCCAGAAGCGGCAGCCGCAGTTTACGGTACTGCTCCTCGGTCAGAACATGATTATCATACAGCGTGCGAAGTGCTTTCAGGCACTCTTTCACGGTCTCCTGATCCATCGTCTCCTCCGCTGCGGGAATCACCGGCCCGGAAACCGGCTCGCCGCTTTCCTCAAACAGCTCCGGTGCCTCCTCGTCTTCTTCCTTCTCCCCATCTTTGGGAAGAATCGGCGCAATGTAGCTCTCCGTCATCGGCGGGGCCTCCGACATCACCGTCTTTGCCAGATAATCCACCGGCTTTTTCAGCGTCCACTCCTCGCCGGAAAACACCGACTTCCTGCGCTCAAGCGGCACCAGGGCTGTGCCAAGATCATTCATCGCTGACTGTAACGTAAGAAGAATCCTCTCCGCCTCCTCATTCAGAAGCCAGCCGATCTTCAGCACCGCACCATCCGTATCGGTGATCCTCAGCTCCGCCGATTTTTTCCCTTCATGAAAGACAGCCGATTCAATACGGGCAAACGCATACAGCGTATCATCATACATACCGGTCGCGTTCTCCTCAAAGTACATCAGCCGCTGATCGGAGACGATGATAATTTTCCTGCGGCTCTGCTCCTCGGCAAGATTCTGCATGACGCACAGCGGACTTTCGCCGGAGTAAAAGGTATTCAGAATATCCTGAGGCATCGAACTGCCTGCCACATCCTCAGCCATAACTGTTTTTAGTTTGTCGTTGCAGGTCTTATGCCTTCTTATAGATTGGGCGTTGTGCCTTTATTCCTGAGCATCCCATGGAAAACACAGAACACGCAGAAATTTTCAACCGCATGTGATACCACAAAAAGATTTAGTAGATCTTTTTCCGGAAACTGCAGGCGGGTTCGTTTCTTCGTGTGGCTGTACTTGGAGCAACCACGGACCACACCGAGCGCATGCCTTCGGCCTGCTTACCGCTTCGCGGGAATACACGGAAAGACCCGGGAAGTCGGTATCCTTGATCATATCCCTGCGCACAGATTCTTTCCGTGTTTTTTCGTAAGCGCGGCGGTATTTCGTGTTTTTTCAGTGGGTTCTGTGTGTTCCGGGCTCCTCAAGTAAAACCAAAGAGAAAGACTTCCGAATACAGTTTCCAGAAAAAAACCTACTAAATACCTCGTCACATCACACAGACAACACCCGGAATGCTTCGGGGGATTCCGCATATCTGCACAACAGCGAAGAAAAATATTCTTTCAGTCCCTGTCAGGACCGGGAATCTATTAGAATGATTAATAATGATCAATCCCCATACTTTTAACAAGTGATATTATGTACCCGCCGGAACTTGTAGCCATCCTCATACTGCTGCTGGTTCCCCTGCTCGCCGCAATACTTTTTGCCGTGCTGAACAGGGATGCCATTCGCAACGGTATCGTAGGTGTTGCTTCGGCAGTTCTTATCGCTGCATCTCTCTTCCTTGCCTACCTTGCATGGTCGAGTCCCGCCCCGATAGCAATTGCCCTGGAACATGCTAAACTGATAAGCGTCGGCCTCTTCCTCGCAGAGCTCGTGGTTGCCCTTGCAATCATCGCACTCTCCCTCAAATACCGGAGAATTCTTCCGCTCGCCCTTGGCCTTATCCAGCTCGCCCTGCTGTTTGTTCTGGAGTTCGTCTATGCCGAATCCGTTGTCATCTCAACCGCATTCGTCGTCAACAACCTGTCGGCGATAATGGTACTGATCATCGGCATTATCGGTACCCTCATCTGCGTCTATGCTCTCGGCTACATGAAAGACTATCATCATCACCATACCGAAATTGCGGAACGCAAACCGTACTTCTTCGTGATGCTCTTCGTCTTCCTCACCGCCATGTTTGGCATCGTCCTCTCCGACAGTCTCATGTGGATCCTCTGCTTCTGGGAAGTCACCACCCTTTGTTCCTTCCTCCTTATCGGATACTCAAAAACCCCCGAAGCAGTCACCAACTCCTTCCGCGCCGTGTGGATGAACCTCATCGGCGGCATCGCATTTACCCTTGCAATCATCTCCCTTCTGGAGATAAAACCGTTCGGAGCCAACCTCCTCAGCATCACCCGCATTATCGGGTACCATGAAATGGGGGCGGTCACCGTCC
>DALTYF010000095.1 GCA_029986195.1 Methanocorpusculum sp.
GACCGCCGCGTGAATGAATCCGAATCTCATACATTTTACTGCTCCTCCGAAGGAATACCGAACCAGAACTCGGTTCCGATCTTCCGCGTACGGACCAGTTCTGCCATGTCCTCATACGTCACTTCCTGGCCGCCGAGACCGGCAATGACCCGTGCAATCTTTGCTTCGGGGTATCTTGCCTGAATCTCTCCGGCAAGAACACCGCCGAACCCGAACGAATAGTCACGGTCGATCACAACCAGTTCCTTGCCCTCGATCTTCATGTCAAGCGGGAATGGTCTCAGCCAGCGGACACGCATCACGCCTGCCTTTACTCCCTCTTTGCGAAGCAGGTCGGCGGCAACCTCGGCCTCCTTGCCGAGTGTTCCCATTGCAACGATCACCACATCCGCATCATCGCAGAGGTACTCCTCGACCGGCGCATAGCTTCTGCCGAACCGTTTTGCAAACTCGGCCTCCGTCTCGGCAATCACCGTGCGGGAGTTCTTCATTGCCTTCTCCATATCGTACCGGAACGTGAAGTGAATATCGGACGGCGACATTGCACCGTAACCCTTCGGATCGTTCACATCGATCTTCTGCGGCAGGTTAAGCGGCGGAATGAAATCTCCCGGTTCCGTCATCTCGAACGGCTGCATGATATGGGACAGCAGGAACCCGTCCATGTTGATCATCACCGGCAGAAGCACACGGTTGTCCTCGGCGATTCTGAACGCCATCAGCGTTGCATCGTACGCCTCCTGTACGGTTGAGACATACACCTGTAACCATCCGGTATCGCGCTGTGACAGCGCGTCCGAGTGCTCCGCCCAGATGTTCCATCCGGGTGCGAGTGTCCGGTTGACCTGTCCCATCACAATCGGAAGCCGTGCGCCTGCCGCCCAGTGAAGCATCTCATGCATATAGAGAAGTCCGTGGGAACTCGTTGCCGTAAACACACGGACGCCCGTAATCGATGCGCCGATACAGGCAGTCATCGCCGAATGTTCCGACTCGACCGGAATGTAGCGGGCATCCATTGCGCCGCTCTCCACATAATCGGCAATCGACTCAATGACCTCAGTCTGCGGGGTGATCGGATATGCCGCGACCACCGTCGGCTTTGCCATCTTCACCGCAGATGCCATCGCCTTGTTGCCGGTTGACATCACCAGTTTTTCGCTCATGCGCATTCTTCCGAGTAAGCAGCCTCAGCTGCAACTTTTTTCAGGTTCTTGTCAACCTGCGCCTGAATCCGCGCAGCGGTTGCCTCGTCCACCTTGCGGAATCTTCCCTGCGCCTTCAGGTAATCGATGACCGGTGCAGGCTTCTTCATCGCCGCACGCGAGGGAGCGCTGATGGTGAATTTTTCGTACTCTTTCTCCCAGAGCACCCAGATGCCGGACTTCACCGCCATCTTGCCTATCTCCACCGTCTTCTCCGACGGCGTTCTCCACCCTGGCGGGCAGGGAGCCAGGATGTGCATAAACTTCGGCCCCGGAATCGAGAGTGCCTTCTTCACTTTATGGTAGATGTCGGCAGGGTATGACGCGCAGGCGGTTGCCTGATACGGCAGGTTGTGTGCCTCGATAATTCTGTCGAGATCTTTTTTGTTGACGGTCTTTCCGTTCGGCGTCGTCGTCGTGATTGCACCGAGAGGTGTGGCCCCTGACCGCTGCATGCCGGTGTTGCCGTATGCCTCGTTGTCGTAGCAGATGTAGAGGAAGTCCTCTCCCCGCTCCAGAGCGCCGGACAGTGCCTGAATACCGATATCGGCGGTTCCGCCGTCACCGGCATAGACGATGACGTTCGTTTTCTTCCCGACTGCTCTGAATGCCTCACTCATTCCCGAAGCGCACGCGGCGGCTGCGGCGAATGCAATGTTGTACACAGGGACAGTGTGCAGCATGTACGGGTACACGCCCTGAATTACACTGTTGCAGCAGGCAGGGATCACGAGAACTGTGTCTTTTCCTGCCGCTTTCAGAATATAGCGGAGTGCCAGTAAAGATCCGCACCCGGCACAGGTGGACGGACATTTTAACAGCATTTCCTCTTTTGGAATTTCCGTCATGAAATGGGTACTTATTTGTCATGATTAATAATGAGGCTTTTTCTTGGATGTGGTCTCCTGCTGCATTTCCAACCGGCAAAATTATTTATCTCTATTTCGCCAATGAACTGTTATTATGAGTGAAGACCCGAGTCCGGGTGCAGACCCGAAAAAGATCGAGGAACTGCAAAAGGAGGTGGAGCGCCTCAACCGCGAAAAGGCAGAAGCAGAAGCGCAGGCAGCAGCCAAAGCACATGCCGCCGCTGCAGCTGCCGAAGAGAAGGCAGCCGCCGAGTCAAAGATGAAGATGGAGCTGGAGTCCCAGAAAGCGGCTGCTGATGCAAAGATGCAGGCGGAGCTTGAGGCCCAGCGGCTTGCAGCAGAGGATGCGGAGCGCAAGAGAAAGGAGAAGCAGGAAAAGAGCAAGAGCCGCAGAAGAAAAATTATCGGCGGCATTGTTCTGCTGATCGTTCTTGTACTGATTGTACTGGTTGCCTCGTCCAGTGTCACGGTTCAGTCCGGCACCACCACGAACTATCCCTATATCACCACCTACAGCGTCTGGTTCCCGATTGGAGAAGAAGTTGATATCAGCGGTCACAAACTGATCGCTCTTGGTGACGGGAACGAAATGATGTTCTCCATTGATAAAGGTACACCCACCAAGCTGATCCGCGGTGAACCGATTGTGATCGGTGAGCAGGCCGCGACGCTGACCACCCTGTTCGGGAAAATCCCGGTCATGACGATCAACTACAAAGTTATTCTTGAGTATCAGGGCAACACCGCAGAGAACCAGGCGTACTTCAAGATGCTTATTCAGAGCGACAAGTCTATTCCGGAGTTTGTCGTCAATTTCATGCTGCCGAAGAATGTTATTGCCCAGGCAGCATAACTCTCTTTTTTTATGACAACCAAAGCGTCCGTACTCCGTATCTTAGAGGAACACCGCGGCAGGTTTTTTTCCGGTGAGGAGATTGCATCCCTGCTCGGTGTTTCCCGGTCTGCGGTATGGAAGGCGGTGAAATCACTTGAGGCGGAAGGCTATGCGGTATCCGCGGTGACCAATAAGGGCTACTGCCTTGCCGCCGACACGGACATTCTGTCGCCGGAAGGAATCCGGCTGTATCTTTCTTTGGAGTATCGCGACATTCCGATCACGATTCACAAAGTAACCGGTTCCACGAATGAGGATGCAAAGGCTCTTGCGGTTGCGGGCGCAGTGCACGGGACAATGGTTCTTGCCGAGGAGCAGACCCGCGGTCGCGGACGCCTTGGCCGATCCTTTTACTCGCCGAAAAGTTCCGGCGTCTATATGAGTATCGTGCTCAGACCTAATCTTGCGATGACGGACGCCGTGCTGATCACGACCGCGGCCTCCGTTGCGGTCTCGCGGGCTGTTGAAGAGGTGTCGGATCAGATGCCCGGGATCAAATGGGTCAACGATGTGTTTGTGAACGAAAAAAAGATCTGCGGCATTCTTACCGAGGCGGTCAGCGGCTTTGAGTCTGGCGTGGTTGAGTGTGTGGTTGTCGGTATCGGCATCAATGTGACTGATCCGGGATTTCCCGATGAGCTCAAACAGGTTGCAGGTTCGCTCTCCGGACAGTGTCGTGACTTTTCCCGCAACCGTCTTGCTGCACTCGTTGCAAATCACCTGCTCGAACTTTCCGCAGCACTTCCCGATCGTTCCTTCCTTGACGAGTACCGGAAGCGGTCCATTCTTCTGGGAAAACCGATCCGGTTCCTGGAAAACAATGTCTGGTACGATGCCGTTGCGGTTGATGTGGACAACTCCGGCGGCCTTGTAATAGAAACCGCGACCGGACGCCGGACGCTGACCTCGGGCGAGGTCAGTGTCCGGCCCCGTGACTGATTTTTTTGTTCCGCGGGTCCGGTCTTTTTTTTGGAGCTCTCAAACCGTTTCCGTCATCTTCATTGGTACGGTGAGCAGAATGAACCATTCATCATCGATTGGCTGTACATATCCCAGCGACAGCCGGGTTGTGGCATCGCTCTCCGACGGGAGGTTGATGTAGTTGAATCCTCCGCCTTCGCGTGCCATTGTGAGTGCGTCGCGTCCTATGGATGCTCCGTAGATATCGGTGATTCCCAGCAGGTTTTCGGTTGACCAGGGGTTCGGGTCGTGAACGAGAGGATTTCCTGCAGAGTCATAGATACTGAGTTCAATGTCGCCGCGGTAGTGGGAGAGCTGTTATTGAGGGAGGCGACGGCTGCTTTCCGTCCCTGTTCCTGAATGAATGCAATTATCTCCCGGCCATACTGGATCATATTCATCCGCGTGTCCGAGGATATGATGGCACGGATCTCCGGGTAGTACTCACCGGTCGTAATATACCAGGTCCCGTCGATCGGGAGAACGTAGGCGACTTTTAGTTCCGGTGCCATATTGTCAGCCGGATTTTCGTAGACATCGGTGACGTAACCGCCGCCCTGTCTTGCCCGGTTGGTAAACATTTTGACACTGGCTACTCCGTTGATGTCCACATACTCCGTCCGGTCTGCGCCGAGAAGTCCCGGGCGGTAGGGGTTTGCGAGCTGGGTGTTGTTTATGTCAAATGCGGCGATGTAGTACTCCTGTGTGGTGAAGTTGCCGTCCGGTTTGTTGAACTCTGCGAGGGCTGCTTCCTTCCCGTATTTCTGAATATAGAGGTAGGCACTGCGGACGAACTCTTCCAGTTTGAGGTTGGTGGTTCTGGTGGGGATGTCCACCTGCATGGTGGTGTTGATGTCGGAGGTTACGACGACGACCGGGCTGGAGAGACTTACGTTTGCCGGGGCACGGACGGAGTCCCACGCGGCAACCCGGTTGACGATTTTGAGTTTTCCGTAGCTGTAGGTGGAGTAGGTTTCCACGCCGGATTTTGTACTGAGAATTGTCTGCGTCAGTATATTCCAGTTCCGTCTGGTTTGGTGCCGTCATCTCCAGGATACTATCTTCCCTCTGTGAT
>DALTYF010000096.1 GCA_029986195.1 Methanocorpusculum sp.
CCCGCGGGATACTCGTGATACCAAGCTGCGTTGCGATCCCGTGGTTGCGGTCGGTATCGCATTTGCAGAACTGCACCTCGGGGAACTCAATCGACATCTCCTCAAAGATCGGGCTGAAATATCTGCACGGTCCGCACCATTCGGCCCAGAAATCAATTACCACCTTTTGCCTTCCGAGCGTTACCTCATTGAAGTTGTACTCCGTCAGATGCACAACCGGCCATCCCTCCGGAGGAGGTATCTTCGCTGCCATCTGTTCAAACCGTTTCCGCCGCAGCTGTTCCAGCTCGTCATCTTCCATACCTGAATATGGGAAAACCAACCTAATGAGGATATGCCAATTGCATATCGGAATTTATTTAAAGAAACCCGTCGTATATCTTGTCTCTCTTAGAAGAAGCGAGGTGGGGTAGTCAGGAGATCCCGACGGGCTCATAACCCGTAGACCAATGGTTCAAATCCATTCCTCGCTACTGTTTTTCCGGAGATTTTTCCAAAAGCACAATGCACTTAGTCTTACCCGTCCAACCTATCAGGGAATGACAGCATCCAAAATTCTTCTTCTCATCATCGACGGTGTGGGAGACCGTCCGTGTGACTGTCTTGGCGGTAAAACCCCGTTACAGGCAGCACACATACCCAATCTCGACGAACTTGCAAGGACCGGCATCTGCGGCATCATGGACCCTGTCGCGCCCGGAATCCGTGCGGGATCCGACACCTCCCACTTAAGCCTTCTCGGCTACCCGCCGCAGCAGTACTACACCGGGCGCGGCCCGCTGGAGGCCGCTGGCTGCGGCATTCGGATGGAGCCGGGCATGATCGGGTTCCGTGCAAACTATGCAACCATCGACGACGCCGGCAACGTGACTGACCGACGCGCCGGCAGAATTGCTGATACCACCGAGATCTCCGCTGCCATCCGTGACGAGGTTGACCTCGGCAAATACGGTGTCACCATTCAGTTCGAGCCGGGAACCGGACACCGCGCCGCTCTCGCCCTGAAAGGCAAAGGGCTCTCCGCTGCAGTCTCCAGCAATGATCCAAAAGCAACCGGCATTCCTCCCAAGACTATTCACCCTGAAGGAGAGGACACGTCCGAAGCAAGGTTTACCGCAGACGTCTGCAACGAGTTCTGCCGTCAGGCAGCAAAAATTCTCAAAGATCACCCCGTCAATCTTGCACGCAAAGCCGCAGGCCAGAACCCGGCAAACGTCGTTCTTATCCGGGGAGCCGGTGCTATGGGCGTCTATGAACCGTTCGAGGAACGTCATGAACTCTCCGGCAGTGTCGTTGCCGCTGCAGCCCTCATTGCAGGCATCGGCAGTTCCGTTGGGCTTCGCCGCGTGCCGGTGTACCCGGACACCCCGCTTGCGGAACAGGTCGCCCTTGTCCGGCAGGAGTTTGCAACGCAGGATTTCGTTCTCTTCAACATCAA
The DNA here is from genome assembly GCA_029986195.1 of Methanocorpusculum sp. Classification (GTDB taxonomy): domain Archaea; phylum Halobacteriota; class Methanomicrobia; order Methanomicrobiales; family Methanocorpusculaceae; genus Methanocorpusculum. The sequence goes on from DALTYF010000096.1 coordinate 1,439, forward strand.
AAACGCCGATGAGTACGGTCATGACGGAAAAGCAATGGAGAAAATGGCGTTTCTGGAAAAGATCGACAAGGAACTCCGTCCCCTCATGGAGATGCCGGATCTCATGATTGCCGTCTGCGGTGACCACTCGACTCCCTGTACCATCAAGGAGCACAGCGCAGACCCCGTACCCCTGATCATTCACGGTGACGGAGCACGGACTGACCACGTTTCCTCCTATGATGAGATCTCCTGTGCAGCAGGGGCACTCTGCCGGATACGCGGCGGCGACCTGATGCCGATCCTCTTGGACCTCATCGACAAAACCCATAAGTACGGCGCATAACGATTATTACATATAGGCAGGGTGGAGAATGGCAGAGGAAAAGAAACGGGTCATCATCGCAGAACCCATTCCCGATAACGTCCTGATTGAAGCGGAGGAGGTTTTCGCCGGGGAGATGGAGGAGGAACGTGCAACGTTGTCCTCCCTCTCCGCAGAGACGGAAGAGGTCTCTGCCGAAGAACCGCCGAAGAGTGAAGAGTCCTCCGCCGTTGCCGCCATGGCAACCGCCGAACTCTTCAAGAAATGTATTCTGCCGGACAAGACCGAGCTGCAGGAACGCATTCTCAAAACCAGAAACGATATTCTGGTGGGTGACCACTGCGACATCGGCTACGGTCTCTACGGTAACGACGTTGTCGTCTGCGAGTTCTGCAAACTGACCGGCGATGTCGTTGCCGAAGGCGATCTCCGCATCGACAACTTCTGCGAGATCAACGGGACGGTTATCTGCAACGGCGACGCCTATCTTGGTGAAGGTGTCAAAGTGCACGGCAAACTGACCGTCGGCGGCAACCTTGACATCGGTGACAACGTCACCATCGATAAAGAGTTCAAAGCCTTGGGCGATATCAGTATCCGGAACCCGATGCCTGTCATCCTCTATCTCCTTCTCTACGTCATGACGATGCTCCACCTTGACAACGAGGCGGAGGTGGAAAAAACCGTGAATGCCATCATCTCGGAAGCCAACTCCGAGCCGCTTGTTCTTCCTCCCCGCACCGCCATGGATCTCCGCTACTTCTCCGTTTCCACCCCAATGGAGGTCGGTGCAAACTGTCGCCTGCACGGAAACATCAAAGCAAAAGCCATCTCCCTGAAAAATGACGTAACCCTTTTCGGTGGTATTCACGCAACCCGCCGCGTCAAAATTGGAGAACGTACCGCGGTGCACGGTGATGTTGTCGGTCAGAACATCAGAATCGAGCGCGGTGCAGATATCCTCGGCGATGTTGCGGGTGATAAGGTCTGGCTGCATGAGGATGCGCTGGTGAGCGGTATCATTCGTTCGCCGGGAGGTCTGACCATCGGACGATTTGAGGAGAAGAAGGAATGAGATCGGTTGCTGAGATGCTGGAACTGGATGCTGTCCGGTTCCTGGAACCTGACTATGCATCGCTTGTGAACAGCGGTGAACCCGGTGTTCTGATCTGCGAGGCGGAGCCGACACCCGGCGGCGCCCGGATGCTGATTGATGAGGAGGAGAATCCGGTGTTGCTCGCGGTTCGCGCGGGTGATGAGTGGGTAGGAACCTCATGGAACTTCCGCAGCCCGATAGAGCAGGAGTTTGCCCTCTTTGCGGCCTCGGACGGCGATCTGTATCAGGAGCCGCGTGCTGCAATTGATGATGCGGTGCGTGCCTACTTTGCCGGGATACTCCGCGAGGAGATTGCCCCCACCCGTGAGGATCTGCCGCCCGACAGAGTTGAAAAGGTCCGTGATCTCCTGCACGAGGTGTGGGGCTCGTCCGCACCCGGTCTCTGTCTTGATGCCTGTGCCGGTTCCGGTATCGGTTCCCTGATCATCCGTGAGATGGGAGGACGCCCGATTGCGTACGACAACGATCCGGCACTGCTTGCGCTGGGTCTTGCCTCCGGTCGCCTTGCGCCGGAGGACACCATCTGTATCGATGCAACGGTGGCGTCTGCATATCTGCCGGACGCGGAACGCGGCATGGGAATTATGTTCGGTCAGATGTATGTGTACACGCAGGATCTGTGGCGGCCGATCGTTGAGGAACTTGCCGGCATCACCGCCGAGACACTTATTACGGTTGCAACCGAGCAAGAGGCACACTGGGTGCGTGAGTGGGCAAAAGGGGTTGACCGCGATCTTGAGATCTGGGAAAATGAGCGCGACCCGATTTATGACCGCTGGGTCTGTTTTGGGTAATATTTTTCTTTACACATTTTCGTTTAAGATTATTAAAAAAAAAGATTTTTTTCAGGAATGATTATTCCTTTACCGTGATTTCAATGCCACCAAAGAGTCTGGAGGAATGGTTGAATGCCCAGGCACAGACTGCGCCAACGATCAGACCGATGATGAGACCAACTACTGCGTAGATGACGATCAGCATGATGGTCTCCAGAAGACCGATGCCGAGACCCTGGATGATTCCAATCCTGAAGGAAAGTCCGACCATTGCGGATATCCCCTCAAGGAATCCGCCAATGGCACCGAGAACGGCAAAAATACCTCCAAAAACAAATGCGGCGGAAGAAACACCAACTCTCTCAATTCTCATGATTATACCGTAGTTACAATTCTCATTTTACGTATATATACTCATGGGTTTTCGGTTTTCAGTTCTTTGGAAAGGCTGGAAAGCAGAGTGATCGTACCGGTTTTGCTTAAGGGCTGGTTGTTGTTTCCGCATTTGGGCGAGTGAATGCAGGCCGGACAGCCGGATTCGCAGGAGCAGCGGGAAACCATATCCCGTGCGAGACGAAGAATATCCGGGAACACCTCCGCCGCTTTTTCGGCAAGACCTACCCCTCCCGGAACCCCGTCGTAGATATGAAGACGGCGGCATCACCGACATCCGGATGGAACGGCGTGGAGACGCCGCCGATATCGGACCGGTCACAGAGGACATGAACCGGCATGGCAGCAATCAGGGCATGTTCCGCACCGTGCAAAGCCCCGGCAAGATCCGCAGGAGGGATCCCGCTGTAGCAGTCCGGGACGATCCAGCAGGCCTTGGTGGTAAACGCAAGCGGCGGAACGTCAAGGGGGTGGGTGGACACGATCTGATCGTATTCAAGAACCGAGTAGCCGATCATCTGCGAGCAGACGGAGACCGAACCGTAATGAACGAGAAGGTTTCCGTGCCGGCAGGTTTTCTCGCGGGAAAGAATGCGAACGTCGGTGGCGGAGAGCGGGCGGGTGTGGTAGTTGTCCGTGATCTTTTTGACACGGACGGTGAGATTTTTCCGGTCGGCCTCCTCCACGCGGTAGCGGTCGCCCTGATGAAAGAGGACAGCGCCCGGATAGGCTTCGCGGAACATCTGTGACTCGTCCATCGTTTCCAGAACACGACTGCCGTACATGACCGTACAGGTTCCGGATGTTCTGCTGGAAAGCGAAACCTGCTGTGTGGGGGGCTCGGTGCCGCAGTACACGTACCCTTTGGGGGTACTTGCAAGGAGATGTTCCTCCTTCAGACTGCGGACGATCTCAGCGGCAAACTCCCCGAAGTACTCAGCGTCCCGTTCTGTCTGGTAGGGAAG
>DALTYF010000097.1 GCA_029986195.1 Methanocorpusculum sp.
CAGTGCGTCGCTGGTGAAGAGCAGTCCCTCATTTTTTTCGTACAAAAACAGTTGTCCTGCAATGTGGCCGCCGAGACTTTCCCAGATCTCAAAGTGCATTCCGCCAAATTCAACCTCGTCGATTACCGGGAACAGGCCGTGCATCTTTTTTGGTTCTGTTTTGCACAGGTCAACATGATCCGGGACGTTCATTTTGGAGAAGGTGTTGATGGTTGTGGTATAGGCACGTTCCAGATCTTCATTGCGGGTGTCGGATCCGAATCCCCGTGTTCCTGCATCGAGAATCTGTTTGGTGACCGGGTGCATGAGGGGGGTCACCGGCAGGAATCCGGCGGCTCCGCAGTGATCGGCATCCGCATGGGTGCAGATGACTTTTTTGACATGGGCAAATCCGTCGATTCCAAGGGTATGCAGCATTTTTTCTACGTCATCATAGCAGCAGCCGTATCCGGTGTCAAGAACCATGTCGCCGTCCGGTGTCCGGAAGAGGTTTACGTTTCCTCCGCCGGGGAGCTGGATGGACCAGAGTTCGCGGCCTTCGGAAAGCCGGATCTTCTGATAGTCGGCGGTGAAGTTTTTACCTGAGTTTCCTGAAAGGTACAGGCCGATATTTTCCATGATCTGCAGTACTTCTTCCGGGTCTTTTCCGATGGCGGCCAGTTGTTCCACAGCTGTTTCCGCTTCGGCAAAGTACTGCTTTGCTTCGTCGTCATTCAGTATTTCTATGTATGGGCGAATCCGCTGCTGAAACGTTTCGTCTATGTAGGGGCGACGTCGGGCCGCTCCGCTGGTTTCGTCTGACGGAGTCATTTGCGGGAGTACTATTGGTTTTTCCCGATTATTATGTTTTACAACGGTGAGGGGCGTTGCACCTTTCTTCCCGGGATCGAATTTCAGCCCGTGACACGTACCCGGAAATGTTCCCGCGTTCTCTTTTACTCTCTCATCCGTCTTTTCGCGGTGTTGCAGTCTGGTTTGCACCGGCTGCGGGTTGTCGTAGGTTATTTTTTTGGTATATCAATATGTGGTTTATTGTGGGCTTGGTGATTTGCTATTTTTGAGTTGAAACTCAGAATTGGTTGATTTTTTGATGGAATACCGGGTACGTCTGATCTGCTTGCGGGATTGAGGATGTACCATCGGTAAAGGATTGCAGAGAGGTCTGCAGATTCGGCTTCTCGTTTTTCCTCTGCGGCTCTTTGCAGTGTGCTTCCGGCATTCAGCCTGATTTCATGTGTCAGTTCCTTGTATCCTGTGTGATATGCCGGAATTTTATCTTCTGATCCTCTGGAGGTATCCTGGATGCATGCTTTTTGATCTCGCATTTATTTAGAAATGACTATATATTATTGTGACTTACTATTAGTAATCAACTCTGAACGAGTTGCAGCGAAAAACAAACTACTGGAGAGTGATGCCGTAAGACAGAAACAAAAAACGAGTTGCGCAGTAATTCTCACCTGCGATGCCGGTCTCTCAACACACATCAGGACACACGTTACCACACACGCATACCAGCCATAATTTCATTCAACATACCACTCCATCAATACTATTCATGCGGCAGTTATTCCACACCCCGGCTGCCCCGAATACCATATTTTCCGGAAGGTGCTCCACACCTTCCTCCGGAAAAATTATTCCTCCTTTTCCTCAGTATTTTCAATAAATAACGGAAGTATTTCTGTAATTGCCGCACGTTCTCCAATCACAACTGCGGTATCTCCTTCTTCGAGCATCGTATTTCCATCCGGAGCCACAACTGTGTCTCCTCCCTCTTCCCCGCGACGTACCGCGATAACCGATACTCCGTAGTTTGCCCGCAGATGAATCTCTGACAGCCGTTTGCCTGCAACTTCACAGTTTTTACTGACATGAATCTGTTCAACCGAGGACCGGCTTGCTGTGGTCTTTTCATCGATGCTCTTTGCCTTCAGGCGTATTGCCTCGAACCATCCGTTTCTTTCCGTTTCCCGTGCATTCGGCGTCATCTTTGCATCGATATACTGATCGTAGAGATCATTTCTGATCTGTTTCACATACTGATCCAGATCCTGCTGCGGCACCTGTTCGTTTGCCAGAATCCTCCGGAAAATCTGAATGGCTGCTTCTCTTTCATCCACGATAACTTCGTCCGCTCCCAGGCGGTACAACTCTTCGGTCTCGGAGATGAATCTTGAGCGGGTAATGATGTTGATCCGCGGATTCATTCCGCGTGCGGTACAGATGATCCCTTTGATTGCTTCCATGTCCGGGATGCTGATCACAATTGTTCGTGCCTTCATCACGCCTGCATACTCAAGGATCGAGTCCCGGGTTGCATCACCGTACACAATCCGTTCTCCCCGTCTCTTTTCGCGGTCCACTGTTTCGGCATTGAGTTCCAGAATAATGTAGGGAATGTCCACGCGTTTCAGCGCTTTTGCGACATACTGACCTGCAAGACCGTACCCCACAATGACCACATGCTCTTTTGGCCGGACGTCGCAGGATTCGGTGTCGTTGCCGAATATGTTTTCTCCCGGTACTTTGGGTTTAATCAGTCTCTTGGCAAGTGCCGGGCCTGCGTTGACCGCAAAGGGTGTCACTGCCATGGTTACAATCGTGATTGCAAGGAAAACCTGGTAGATATTCTGTGAGAGAATTCCTGCTTCAAGTCCGGTCGATCCGAGAATGAACGAGAATTCACCTACCTGTGAGAGGCCGATGGCAGAGAGGAGTGCGGCTCCGCTTGCAATGCCGATGGCTTTCACACTGATGAAGTTGATAAGGGTTTTTCCAAGGAGCAGGAGGATTGCGACTGCGATAATCAGAATGAGATGCTCCCACACATACACGAGGTTGAGCATCATACCAATTGAGACGAAGAAGAAGCTCGTCAGCAGATCCCGGAACGGAAGAATCTGGCCGATGACTTCATGACTGTAGTCGGATTCAGAGATTGCAATGCCTGCAAGGAATGCACCGAGCGCGAGGGAAACACCGTTCAGGGACATCAGCCAGGCGATGCCGAAACAGATGGCGACAATGGAGATGATGAACAGCTCTTTGCTGCGGGTGAGTGCGACTGTTGCGTTTTGTCAGAAGATTTCGTCCAGCAAATGATGATGAACAGCTCTTTGCTTGCGGGTGAGTGCGACTCTGGTAAGGAACCGCGGCACCAGGAAAATTGCGGCTACCAGTACAATTACGAGAACCACCATACCGACACCGAAGTTTAAGAGTTCGCCGAAGAGATTTGCTTTGGCGTTTCCGGCGAGGATCGGAACCATGAGCATCATGGGGATGACGTTTAAGTCCTGAAAAATTAACAGGCCAAGTGCGATTTTTCCGTGCTGGGTATCGATCTCCCCGCTGTTCTGGTACAGGTTCATGATAACCGCAGTGGAGGAGTGTGCGACGAGGAATCCGATAAAGAGCGCGACGTTTGAGGCAAACCCGACGGCAACCATGACTGCCCAAACCGCTACGGTTGTTATGACAAGCTGCAGTGTTCCGCCGATCAGGACGATCTTTTTCATTGACAGAAGACTCTTGAGCGACATCTCCAGTCCGATAGTGAACATCAGGAGAATGACTCCGAGCTCTGCCAGCAGTGATACCTGCTCTTCGGTTACGAGACCAAGGCACGCAGGGCCGACGATGATACCGGTGATAAAGTACCCGATAATGAACGGCATGCGCAAGCGTCTGCCGACGAAAAGAACGGCAATGGCGCACGCGAGTACGACCACTACCGACATGATAAGTTCTGCTTCTGTTTCCACCTGTAATACCCCCGAATGTCTGGGGTTTTTCACTTTTTAATGAGAGAATGCGCAAAACAGATGGCATTGCGGCGTCTTCTGTGTTGTGTATTCTGTCATTACGAAGGAAAATACCCGGAGATGATTTTTTCCGGTGGTGTTTTTTATGCGAGTAATTGGTAAAAAAACCCTCGGTAAGTACGTTGTGGGAGATAAAATTCTGTTTTGTGTCTGGTACTTCTTTGTCCGGGAGGATGTTTCTGAACGGGTTTTGGTGAAGAAAACTTCATATGAAATAAACTTCATATTATGTGTCAGGGTAGTATGAAAATCAGCAAGTGGGTTACCGTTCTGTCCGGCATGCGAACGATGGGTGCGGGTACAGGAGAAAGGGACGTCTGTTGCTCTGTCTGCAGTGCTGTCTCTTCTGCTTCTCTGCTCGGTCTATGCCGAGTATCTCTGCCGGATTCTTCTCGGGATTACGGATGCCGCCGCAGTTCATGCGATACACGAACTGTTTCTGTATCTGGCCGTCATTTCCCTTGGAATAACGTTTCTTTCGATCGTCTATTACTACTATGCGAGGGTGTGATCACCGATGAAATTTACGAATAAAATCACCGGTTTCTTTGTGATGGGTATCTGGTTCCTGATTGTCGGGTGTGCCGGTATTGGTTTTCAGATGATTCAGCCGGAGAGTTTCCTGGGAGAAGCTGCGGCAACCATTTTCATTCCGTACGGGTGTGCTCTGCTTTTGTATGTGCTGTACCGGATGCATCAGTATCGTCTGAATCCTGCGATGTTTGCGGCTGATGAAAAACAGAAGCCCGATGAGTGGATGATCCGTGTCCAGGAAAAGGGTGCGATGGTTGCGCTGATGACGTCGTTTTTTTCACTCTTTTTCTGTGCGTATTATGCGGAGTACATCTGTACGATAGTTCTTGGTGTAACCGATCCCGGCGCTATTCGCAGTTTGGGTCTGCTGTTCTGCGGCCTTGGTATGTTCAGTGCAGGTGTGTCGTTTTTTTCCATGTTCTATTACTACTACTATACGAGGTTCTAATCCATGAGGTCTATCTATTATCTTGAACGTTATATGGTTCTTGCAATCGGTTTTGTTGTCTGCGATGCGGTGAGTTTGTTCTTTTCGCTCGCGGGTGCTGCTGCGGCAGGGTATGTTCTGAAGTACCGGAATGATCCTGCTGATGCTGCAGGTACTCCGCTGTTTCCCAAGGTGGACGAGCG
>DALTYF010000098.1 GCA_029986195.1 Methanocorpusculum sp.
CGTCTCCAGAAAAAAAACCTCCTAAATCATTTCGCGGCATCATAATTCCCGGACACCACTCCTTCAATGAGAAACTTATTGGTATGACACCCAAAACCTAATCCTCAGGAATTATGATGGACAACCCGTTTGAAAAAAAAACTCGGCTTCGGCCTTATGCGCCTGCCGCTCAACAACCCCGATGATATGACCGACATCGACCTTAAAACCCTGCAAAACATGATCGATGTCTTCATGGAACGCGGCTTCTCCTACTTCGACACCGCGTATGTGTATGGCGGAAGCGAAGAAGCAATCCGCGAAACCCTCGTCAGACGCTACCCCCGCGACAGCTTCACCCTTACCAGCAAACTCCCGATATTTGCCATCTCCACCGAAGAAGAACAGGAAAACGTATTCCGGGAACAGCTTCAACGTGCCGGTGTTGACTACTTCGACATCTACCTTCTGCACAACGTCAATGGGGAAAACTACCAGACCGCGCAAAAGCTTCACACTTTTTCGTTTTTGAAACAGCTGAAAGCCGAAGGAAAGATCAAAACGCTCGGCATCTCCTACCACGACAACGCAGAACTGCTGGAGGAAGTACTGAGTGCCCACCCGGAGATTGAGATCATTCTTCTCCAGATCAACTATCTGGACTGGGACAATCCCGATATCCAGTCCGGGAAATGCTATGAAGTTGCCCGGAAACACCAGATTCCGGTCATCGTTATGGAACCGCTGAAAGGCGGAACCCTTGCAGGCGTCCCCAAAGAAGCCGAAAAACTGTTCCGGCAGTACAACCCGGACGCATCCCCCGCATCCTGGGCCATCCGTTACGCTGCAGGACTTGACGGTGTCGTCATGGTTCTCTCCGGCATGTCCACAATTGCGCAGATGCAGGACAACACCGCATACATGCAGAACTTCGTCCCGCTCAATGACGAAGAACACCGGATTGTCAAAGAGGCCGCCGCGATCATCACCGCAAACATTGCCGTCCCCTGCACCACCTGTGGATACTGCCTTGATACCTGTCCCGAAAACATTCCGATTCCGAAGTACTTCTCGCTCTACAACAACAAAATGCAGACCATTGATCTCTTCTACTATCCGCAGCAGCAGTACTACGAAAACTATACCAAAACCTACGGCAAAGCGTCCGACTGCATCGAATGCGGTGCGTGCGAGGAGCACTGCCCCCAGCACCTGAAAATTGTTGACCTCCTTAAAGATGTGGCGAAGGCATTTGAAATTCCCGCGCCGCACGAACGGACGGAATAACCCGTCACCCGCCTACTCTTTTTTCCGTTCCTTTCCCGCCGCAAACGCCCTGCCGAGAACCGGTCCCTGCCCCAGATACAGATACTTCGCGTGATCATACGAGAGCGGCCGCAGTACCGTCACATCGATTGTTCCCTTCTCATCCAGAATCCCTTCCTCCGCATGCACCGCGAGAATCTCCGCGATAAACACCGAGTGCGACCCGATCTCCTGCCGTGACACCACCCGGCACTCCAGCGACAGCGGAAACTCCGCAATCATCGGCGCGTGTACATGCTCCGCGGACACGGGCGTAAGACCGAGGTCTGCAAACTTATTCGTTTTCCGGCCGCTCGTGATCCCGAAGTAGTCAGCCTCGCGCATCTGATCCTCGGACGGAATATTCATCGTAAACTCTCCCCGCTCGCACAGCGTCGCATGGCTGTAGCGCCCGGGCCGTACGGCAATCATCACATGCGGCGGCTCGGACACCGCGACTCCCGTCCATGACACCGCAAGACCGTTCGGTTTCTCTCCGGCGTCATACGTACAGACAACCGTCACCGGGCAGGGCGGCAGAACCGCGTAGGCAGGTAACTCACGCTTCATATAAGTATATTTTTGCAGCAGGACAATATGTCAGTATGGAAAATACCCTCTACCGTTCTGCAAACAACCGCTGGCTTGCAGGAGTCTGCGGAGGCATCGCCGAATACACAAAAATCCCGTCAATACTGATCAGACTGCTCTTTGTTGCCCTGTGCCTTGTTGCAATCCCCATCTCGGTGATTCTCGGCATCCTGATCTACATCGCCGCAATCTATCTTCTCCCCGAAGCTCCGGCACGCAAAATCATCGAAGACCCGGGCGTCATCGATGCCGAGTTTGAGGTAAAGGAGTAAAACCCGATGCAGGATCATGCACACGATATCACCGAACCGCCGTTCTATCTCCCGCAGTTTGAACAGGCATACCGCTACATCATCGACGAGTATCCGGTAGCTCCCCGCGAGACGGCGGTCTTCATTCCCTGTGCCGTCCGCAAACCCTACAGCCAAAGCCCGAGCCACAAGCTCTTTCACAAAATGTTCGGCGAGGTGTTCCCGGACACGGATCAGTATCACGTTGTCATCTTCGGCACCTGCGGAACCGTTCCCGCCGAGCTTGAGCTGATGTATCCCTACGCCCACTACCACTCTACATGCTCGGCAACGTCAAAGACCAGCGCATCAAAGATGACTTTCTCCGCATCGAGACCCGGCGCATTGCCGGATACCTTGAAAAAACAAGGTTCACCTACGAAAAGCGCATCGCCTACTGCATCGGCATCTTCCGCGCCGCAATGGAGGGGGCGGTTGCCGAAACACGGATTCCGGTTGAGATTTATCCGACCCGTCCGGTGATTGACAAACTCTACGATGGCGACTGCCCGTTCCCGGAAGGAAGTCTTTCCATGCAGGAGTATCTTGACGAGTTCCGCGCAGCACTCATCCGCGTGAGGGATACCTGAATGGCCGTTCGCGAGGTCTCCGTTGTCCGGCTGGATGAAAAAAAGTCCAAGTTCTACGCACACCTCTATGAGATCGACACCGTCGATGACGTTTTGGAGGTGCGTCAAATCCACGACAGACTCTACAAAAAGGCCGCCCATCACTGCTACGCGATGGTCTGCGGAAACGTCACCGACAGCCGTGCCGACGGCGAGGTAGGCTCGCCCGGTCGTGCGCTTGCCGAGGTGATGGAGCGAAACAATCTCGGTTCGCATGTCCTCATGGTCTCCCGCATCTTCGGCGGCATCAAGCTCGGACCCGCCGGCGTTGCCCGTGCGTTCCGCGAGGCCGGTGCCGGCGCGGTGGCGGAGTACCAGAAGACGCGGAAGAAGTTATAGCCCCAGAAAGGAAACAATAGTAGCATGGATAAACTACGCGGATGCCCGATGAGAAACGGCAGTACCTGTACTGCAGAGGACTGCCAGTGGTGGAACGATGAGTGGAAAGACTGTGCGGTAAACGTGATGATCCGCTATCTGCGGGCGCAGGACGTTCGTGCAACCTTTGACCACGCGGTTCCTGCCGAGTTTCTTGAAGGCAGCCGGAAATAAATGCGGCCGAAAATTCTTCTCACCAATGACGATGGTGTGAACTCCGGCGGGTTGTGGGCAGCCTACGAGGCGATGTCTGCGTTTGCGGAGGTGACGGTGGTGGCGCCGGCTGTCCAGCAGAGCGCGGTCGGCAGATCGATCTCGATCTTTGAACCGCTCCGGATGAACGAGGTACGTATCGGCGATCGGGTGGCTTACAGTGTGGAGGGCAGGCCGACGGACGCGCTGCTGCTTGGTCTCTACGGGCTGAATCTCAAACCCGATCTGGTGGTGAGCGGCATCAACCTCGGCGAGAACATTTCGTATGAATCGATTACCACCTCCGGCACGGTCGGTGCTGCGATGGAAGCGGCAAACCAGGGGGTTCCGGCGCTTGCCTACTCGCTGCAGATGAGCGATCAGGGCAACAAGTTCACCGACCCGCGCTGTTATACCCAGGACTTTTCCCAGGCAAAAGAGGTGGTGGCCCGCCTGACACAGATGTTTCTTGCGTCCGGTCTACCGGAGAACTGCCATCTGGTAAATATCAACATCCCGGCCTGCCGCATGGAGGGTTACGAGGTGACCACGCTTGGAACACGGCTGTTTGATACGTACGTGGAAATGCGGAATGATCCCCGCGGAAAGCCGTACTACTGGATCAACGGGGATGTGATCTATACGCCCGAGCCGCACTCGGATGTGACAGCTCTCCGGAACAACCGCGTGTCGGTAACCCCGCTGACGCTGGACAATACGGCCTTTGCCGCGTGCGGGGATCTCAAAAAATTGCTTGCGGATCAGGGATTCTGATCTTCCAGCATCTCGCCGCAGCAGGAGCAGAACCGTGCGTCGCCGGGATTTTCCGTGCTGCATCCCGGACAGATTTTTGTTTTCTTTGTTTCGGCTGCATCGGCGGGAAGTTTTTCCTCTTCGGTTTTGATCTCTGCTAAAATTGTCTGCAGTTTTTCCCCGAGCTCACCGTATTTCTCCGTGCCGTTCTCCGCAACGGCACGTTTGCCTATCTCGGCATACACGGCGTCGGCATCTTTTTTGAGATTGTTGATCTTTGACTGGATCTCCAGTGTTTTTACGGATTTATTGAGGTCTTCAACGGATTTGTTGAGACCTTTCTTTAAATCACCAAGAAAATCGCCCATGACTCTTCTCTTTCAACATGGGAAATCAGGAGATATATACTTTTACTTCCGGAGGAGTCCGGTATTTTTCGTTTCACACCTCCCGGAAAAAAGAGCATATCCTTAAGTAGAATGTCCGGGGTATACTTTGTTATATGGAGAAGAAACTGTCCGTTGGCATTCTGCTGGTGCTTGCAGCAGTGGTCGTTGTGTGTATCGTGCTCGTTGCAACCGGTATTCCTGATGCGTCCGGCGAAACCATGATGCCTGATACAGCGTGCCCAACGGTTTCTTCCCCGGGGGAACGGTCAGTTCCGGGTGTTTCCCCGACACCGTTCCCGGATGTCCCGCTGTACGATCCCGCTGACTTTACCATTACAGCGATCGGCCCTGATCTTTCCCCGGACGTTCTGTTTGCCGCAACGATTACCCTGCTGAACAATTACACTACGCTGTTTGGGAGTACTGTG
>DALTYF010000099.1 GCA_029986195.1 Methanocorpusculum sp.
CATCGCGGCATCCATCACATCCTGTTTCAGATGATTCGGGAGATCCAGTCCTTCCGGTGCAATCGTATGCAGCCGCATATTATGGTACTTCGTCAGCGCATCCGCCAGGGAATGCACCGTTCTGCCGTAGCGGAGATCGCCCTGCAGCCCCACATCAATATTTTCCAGACGCATCGACTTGCGGATCGTAAACAGATCCAGAAGCGTCTGCGACGGATGCTGTCCCGCTCCGTCGCCGCCGTTAATCACCGGCACACTCGCAACTTCGCTTGCAAGCCGAGCCGCTCCCTCCTTCGGATGTCGGAGCACAATCGCATCCGCATACCCTGAGATAACGCGGATGGTATCGGAAAGCGTTTCGCCTTTTGCAATTGATGACGCCTCCACACTGCCGAGATTCAGAATCTTTCCGCCGAGCCGCATCATCGCCGACGAAAACGACATTCTGGTCCGGGTACTGGGTTCAAAAAAGAGCACCGCAAGAATTTTTCCCTCAAGTTCATGCCCCGTGAACTCATTCTGATCAAACTTTGCTGCAGCAGTGAGAAGAGCGTCTATCTCTTCACGGTCCATGTCCCGTACAGACAGGATATTTTTTTGATCATATGTCATGTGAGATCGACCAACTCTGATGTATCTGTATTTGTCCGGTGAGGAATAAATAATGGTCGTCTCAACGTCGAAAGAAATCCTTAATCTCTTTCCCCTGCATACAGAACTGACAATGATTCATATAATTCCCAAACCCACCGATACCCCGGACGACAACTCAACCGGCATGGTGATGACGGAACTGAAAAAAATGGGCGTGCCTTTCGCCGTCCTTGAACTCGCCGCGGTCGATCCTTTCCACCTTCCGGTCGAAGGGGAAACCATCTGGGCCTGCGGGATTCGTCAGGACGGCGTGCAGTTTGAACTTCTGAAAGCTCTCGAACTTGCAAACCATGTGATCAACTCGCCGGAAGCAATCGCCACCTGCGCAAGCAAAGTCACCACCACCGCAAAGCTGATCCACGCCGGAGCGCCGAGTCCTGACACCTGTTTTACGAATGACAAATCGGTCGTCGCAGAGTTCCTCGCATCCCACGGCGGGCGTGCCGTCTACAAACCCGTTTACGGGTTTGACGGAAACGGCATCTATCTCTTCGATGCAGTCGATCAGATCACTGAAGCTGCGCCGTACTACGTGCAGGAGTACGTCAGAAACGATCGCGACTACCGCATCTTTGTCATCGGCGGAAAAGCGGCCGGCGCAATCAAACGGGAGTCGGCGCACCTCACCCACAACATCCATCAGGGCGGCAGCGGCTGTGCCGTGGAAATTCCGCCGGACATGCGGGCCGCCGCGGAAGCTGCCGCCGCTGCTGTCGGGATTGACTACTGCGGCGTCGACCTTCTGCCGCTGGATGACGGAGGCTATACGGTTCTTGAGGTCAACGGAACCCCGAACTGGCACTGTATGACAGCCCCCATCCCGCGACTGCTGGTCGAGTATCTGGTTGCGCAGGAAAAAGAAGGAAGAAAATAATATTTTTTTTTTAGTGTTCGCGTTCCGATTCCATCTCTTTGAGCGTCTTTTCCGCAAGTTCCTTCATGCGTGTCGGGATGCCGCGGGAAGAGATGGTCTCAAACTCTTTCATGGATGCGGCAAGCTCGGAACCGAGAATGAAGATTGCGTATTTGTGCTCAAGTTTGCTGCGGTTAATCTGATCCGGCTGGATCTTCAGAGCCGTGTACTGCGGGAATTTCAGATCCGGGTTGATCGATTCAAAGTATTCCTTAATATCATAAAATATCTGGTGCAGTTCGATGAGTTCTTCCTTATGCATTGTGCCATTAACGTAAGAGGTATACCACCATAAGCATTTGCCCCTCCCTGCCACCACGATTTTCTCTTTCTCACGGAGGGTTCCTCAGCCGCATGCTGGTTCCCGCTTATCTCACTGACCCGTCATCTGCCGCGGATTTCCGGCAACCCGGAAAAGGTGAGAACACCAGATGGGAAATAGCAATTCCGGGGCGGTGTTGCACCTAAATTCGTTTAGAAACACACGGAAGAAAAAACATCACGGAACAGTTCGTGAACCGCATGCCTTCGGCCTGCTCCATTCGCCACTTCGTGGCGCATAACATCACGGAATCCTAAATTAATCTGTTTCCGTGGTTTTCTTGTCTATTTCGTGACGTTGAAAATTTCTGTGTGTTCTGTGTTTTCCGTGGGATGCTCAGGAATAAAGGTGCAACTCCTTCCGGGGCACAATACCTATCTCTCTGTCGCACAAATACGTAATGAAGTATTTCAGGAGCAGCTGTGAAATCCATCTACGTTATCGGCCACCGCCACCCGGATACGGACAGTATCTGCAGTGTGATAGGGTATGCCGCCTACCTCAATAAACAGGGTTCCGGTCAGTACATTGCCGCCCGCTGCGGTGACCTGAACGCCGAGTCCCGTTACGCCCTGGAAAAGTTCGGGGTGGAAGCGCCCGAACTTATCCTCAGTGTTGAGCCGTCGGTCGCGGATATTGCGTTCACGTATCCGCAGAGTGCGACGGCAAGTACACCGACAATCGATGTGATCGAGGCAATGGACGCAAACGATCTGCGGAATCTGCCGATCACCGACGGCACCGGAAAACTGATCGGTCTCGTGAGCGAGCACGGTCTTGCCCGTGCTTATGTGAGTACGATCAAGCGGGAGAACTTAACGATGTCGCCGATGCCGGTCGATACGCTGGCACGGATTCTTTCGGCCGATGTCCGCGTGAAGAAACACGAGGTGCTCGAAGGTTCGGTGTACATCTCGATTGATGCGCTGCACGTGATCCTTTCCCGCATCACGGCAAAGGATATTGCCATCGTCGGGGATGATGAGCCGACCCAGCTGGCGCTGGTGTCGGCGGGGATTGCGGCACTGGTTATTGCGGATTCCGCCCCGGTCGGTGAGCGGCTGCTCTCGGCGGCTGAGGCACGCGGGGTTACGGTTCTGTCCACGGATGTTGATGCGTTCGGTGTTGCAAAGATGATTCACCTGACACTCCCTGCTGAGATGATCATGGCGACGGACGTTCCGACAGTGCACACGAACGATACGCTGGAGTACGTGAAACAGCTGGTCTCGAACTCCAAGTACCGGACTGCCTGTGTGGTGGATGATGCGGGGATGCTGATCAGTACGATTTCCCGCAACTCGCTGATGGAGGATGTGGCCAAGTCGGTGATTCTTCTGGATCACAATGAGTACAGTCAGGCGGTTGAGGGTATTGAGACGGCTGACATCATAGAGATCATCGATCATCACCGGCTGGGGGCCATGGCGACGCTCCGGCCAATCCGGTTTGATATGGAGCCGGTAGGTTCCACATCGACGATTGTGACGCGCCGGTTTATGGAGTCGGGCATACGGCCGGAGAAGGGAGTTGCCGGTGCTCTGCTTTCGGGTATTCTTTCCGATACGCTCGGTCTGAAGATGTCAACGACGACGAAACTGGATGAGGAGGCGGTGTCGTTCCTTGCAGAGATTGCGGGCGTTGATCCACAAGCCTATGCGCAGGAGCTGATTGCCGAGGGAATGTCCCTGTCAGGCGTTTCACAGATGGAGCTGCTTGACCGGGATACGAAGGAGTACACGCTGTCCGGCAAACGGGTGGTCGTTGCCCAGATTCTGACGCCGTCCTATGAGTATGCCCGTGCGGCGTCGGCTGATATTTATGCGGCGCTTCGGGAGAAGATGATCCAGCCGAACGCTCCGGATATGTATATTGCGCTGTATACGAGTGTTGCGGAGATGGGTTCGGATATGTTTGCAGTAGCGGATGAGGCGACGATGATGAAGATGCACTGGGGGAAGGAGCCTCTGCATCTTGAGGGCGTGGTTTCGCGGAAGAAGGATTTCGTGCCGCACTTCGGACGGATTCTGGCAAATATTTTGTGACGGGGCAGGTTTCTCCCCGATCTTTTTTTCGCGGCTGTGCTACATCCTCTTTGAGTAGGATGTAGTACATAATTGAATATTAACCTACCTGCAAATCACGAAAACCCGGCAGGATGTTTTCGCTTTTGCAGTATGATTTTTAGTGTGTGTTTGTGTGGCGTCTTTTGGTTGCGGGAACCGGATTCTGTAACCGCGCATTACAAGCCCTGTGGTTTCGTTTATTGTTTCGCAGAATCTTTGCAAACCGCTTTTTCCATGCACGATGACAGACATACTGCCGGACCATAGACATCCAATTTTTTAGAAAACTCCTGTTCAAATCCTGCATACTTCCCAAAATAACGGTTCAAAGGAAATTGCGGGTTACATCCTACTCAAAGAGGATTCAATCGGCATTTTTTCTAACCGGCTTCTGCGGAGAAACGGCTGACTGAATTTTCAGAGGAGATGTATTGATGGACGATTGTCTGCGGCTGTGTGGTGTCTCTGGCACGAAGAATGGATCGAGAAAACAGAAAGCGGGGAGCAAAAGCCGGAGAACGGCAATGTACGGTACCGGATGACGGGGTTACTCCGGTAATTCCCGTTGCGGTGCTGATTGGCATGGTGGCGGTAGCGGGTTTTCTCATCGGTCTTGCCATGTTTGCGGCGCTGGGGGATGCGTCGGGGACACTGCCGGACGTACGGTTTCAGGCGTCGGCGGATGGAAAGAGTCTTTATCATGCGGGCGGGGATGCGCTGCCGCTGCAGAGTCTGGTGTTTATGATAAAGAGATGATGCCGGTTCCGGATTTTACTCTGATAAAGGGCGGAAGTACTGACGCAGCATCTCCTGAGGAACAGGATGTGTGGGAAACCGGGGACCGGATTCAGTTTGATGAGCTTGAGGGTCTGTCGATTGTCGGCTTGGACAGCCGCGGTCATCCTGCACTGCTGTGGCGGGGAGTGAATGCAATGGTGCTGCCGGTCGGGGATATGGTGCCGGATG
>DALTYF010000100.1 GCA_029986195.1 Methanocorpusculum sp.
CTCAACAACTGCGTAGGTGGTTGCTGCTGCAACGGAGGTAAGTGCTGCATCATAGGTTGCTGCACTTGCGATACGTGCGGACGGAACTTTGACTAACAGAAGTTTGTCGCCGTTGAAGCGCTTGATCTCGGTGTCGTCGCCTGCTTCTACAGAGACGTACTCTTTGATCTTTGCTTCGATTGCATCAATGTTGCCGACGATGTCGAGGTCGAGTTCACGGCCGAGGATCTGCTGGTGTTTGCCGATCTTTCCGGTCTTGAGTCCTTCCTGCATGCCGCCGAGGTTGACTGCGACGGTTCTCTTGGTGTCGTCGATGATCTTCTTTACTGCCGGGTTGACCAGCGGGCTGATCTTCTCGAGTGCGACGTTGCTCTTGAGGAGCTTGCCGTTGTCGTCATAGAGATCAATGACATCCTTGTATTTTGCCATAATTTTTTCCTCTGAATAATGTTTTCATTGGCTTTGCGCCGCATGGACTTCATGCGCCGCGTAATTTTCCGTTACTTTCACTGAATAACACTGGAAATTGCTAATAGAGAATTGTTGGTTTGGTCAGTGACGGTTGTTTTGGCACAATTGCGCAAACGGTTCTGAGAGTTACTCAAAGAACGTTCACACGTCCCCCTCTCGGGACATTGAAATGTATCTTTGTGTGTGGATATAAGTATTCTCTTTAATGGGAGAGAAGAACGGTATTCGCTTTGTTTGCGGTATCGGGGCAGTAATTTCGAAATTGGTAAATAGATTCAGAATTTTTCCGGCAAAGTTTTGGTCAAGTGTGACGAGGTATCCAGACAGGTAATACTTTGTGCGTTCGGGAAGGAGGGCGGTGATAACTCGTGGTGCGCTCCCATGATTCACGGTTTGTTTGACCGCGCACGGGAAAAAAGAGGGGTTATTTCCGGTACAGGACAACTCCTGCAAGGAGAGCCAGAGGGAGAAGAAGAGCCGGCAGGGGAGACTGGGTGGGAGCAGGTGTCTGAGCCCCGGTGGTTGGTTTTGACGTTGTTTCGGTTGCTGCCGGAGTGGTTCCCGCAGTGGTCTGCGGGACGGTGGTCGCAACAGTGGTGACGATAGTTGTAGGAGGAACGGTTGTTTTGGTCGGGATCGGGTTGAAGGTGATGCTCAGTCCCGGATCGGTAACATCAGTATAGTCCATCGTGATAGAGTTGGATTTTTGTGCGTAGTTGTGGAAGGATGCAGGGTCACTCCACTCCGCATAGATGGTGATGGTCTTGCCCAGATCTTTTGGCCGGAAGGACTGGGTTGTCAGAACCTGGGCGCTATTGACAGGAATATCGGCAAAGCTGCTGCCCGAAACATACGTGGTCTCAGAACCGTCCGCACCCTTAAAGACGACGTTCACTTTGGCGTTAAGACCACTCGGACCGACATGCGGTGCATTGATCTTGACCTTGTAGTACTCCGTATCAAGGAACCCCCACTGCTGCACAGAAGAGACATCGTCTTTTGCAAGAACAATGTCGATGGAGAGTTCCGGATAGTAGATCATGACCGTGCCGAGTTTGTTTCCTGAACGGTTAACGGCATCCCACGAGCCGGTATAACTGCCGACGGATGCGGCGAGCAGTTCAAAGTTGGTTGCATCCTGAACCACAATGGTGTTGAGGACATTGTTGTTCGGATTGTACTGCAGCTGTGCGGTGTCGGCAAGATCACCGGTGAACTTTATCCCGTTCTCGTACACAAAGATGGTGCTGCCAGAAGAGACTTCGCGTGCCGCTGCCGGAGCGGCAACAAGGCTGACGGCAAGAAGACCGATCAGCAAGATCAGAAGAATGCGTTTTTGTTGCATGGAACATCCCTCAAAAGTATAGTGTGTATGTGGGTTGTAGCATAGATTGTTTGCGGAGAAAACAATCAGGTGAAGGATATTTTATTCGTATAGATCAGCGTCTCGGCTCCGTCCTGAAAGTGACCGGTGATCATAATAAAACGCTGACCGGTCACACCTTTGACAAGACCAGCGTAGATGAGAGAGGCAGACCTGTCCCCGACGGATACCTGACGTGTATCCTGACCGGCAGAAATGTCGACACCATCAATGTGCAGCGTTACAGAAGTAAGAGAAGATGCATCGTACTCCGGGTAGATGCTGACAACAACATCATTTCCCGAGAGCATCAGCTGAACGTTAACCTTCCTCTCGTCTTCAAGAGAAACAACGGTCTCCGTCAAAACATAGATGCCGACACCCACCAGAAGCAGGATGATGCAAATGACTGCCAGAACAACAAGAACTACGGATCCGCCGCGAGAACCGGGAGACATATAATATGCCGCGGATGCAGCATGGTTTGTCATAGGAAAACCCCTGCAGAACTTACGAACCGCACAACTGAATGACCCGTTTGACATCCGCACAGAGAAGAAGAGTACATGCACCAACTCCTACTGTGCGGGAAAAAACAGTAATTCCACACCATTCATGCGAGGTCTGCCGGGGGGGCAAAAACCAAAATTTAAGCTTTAAATTTAAAAATAAAACACCAAATGACGATTTTTCGCTCGCGCACATCCGCTGACAATATCTATCGTACACCACATCGACCCCCACACCGGACAGAAAAAATCTGACAAGTAAGTCGTATTATATATTCCGCTGGACTATCATTTAAAGAATAGTACTGTGACCGTGACGGGACCAGTACGGGCGAACGCCTTATGCCAACCGACAGCCAACATACATACTCACATGCTCCGGTTTGCAATCCTCGGCCATAAGGCCACAACATCTCCAGACTTTTCCTTAAATGACATGCCGGGAGGTGCGGGAAGAATGGATGTTTTATGCCGCTGCATCAACAGCTCCTTCTTCCTCAGTCACGATCTCCGCCGCAATACAGAATGCTATCTTATCCTCGAGGGAGGCGAGCCGCACAAGACGCTCCGTTTCTCCGGCGAAACGATCCGGTCGCTGAACCCTGATGAGCGGAGTGCTGGCGCACTGATTAAGAAAGGACTGAGCACTCCTGCAGAACCGGAGTTCCGGAAAGCCGCCGACGGAATTGCAATCCGATCGGCAGGTCTTGCGGAACTTTTGCAGGAGTTTTCGTTTGCAGTTCTTGATGAGAACGGCGAGGACATCCGGGATGCAGAGACATTACCGGAGAATTTTATCCTGAGTGATCACATGAACTTCACCGAGGATGAAGAAGCACTGCTCAAAGATCTTCCGCGCTACTCGGTCGGTCCCCGCGTGCTGCATGCAGACCACACCATTACGGTGATCTTAAATGAGTTTGATCGGAGGGAGAGATCATGACGGACATTCTTGAAACGGTTCATCAGATTCTGGAGTACGGTGACATCTGCGACCACTGTCTGGGAAGACTGTTCGCAAAACGATCGTTCGGTTTAACCAACGAACAGCGGGGACATGCACTGCGGGTTGCCCATGCGCTTGCCTACAATATTCCGTTTGTCCCCTACGAGAAAGGTACCTGCTGGATCTGCAACGATCTCTTCGACAGCGTTCCTGCATGGGCAGAAAAAGCTGCGGCCGCCATGCAGGATATTGAGTACTCCACATTTGTGATAGGTACCCGTGTCCCCCCGATGATGACAGAGTCCGAAGAGATGATCTGGTCGGACCTGTCCCTCGAACATCCGGAACCGATCAAATCGGAGATGAACCGTGAGGTCGGCAAAGCAGTATCTGCCCTTACCGGAAAGAAGGGAGATCCGAAAAATCCGGAACTCACCGCCGTGCTGAACATCGCCGACGACTGCGTGGAACTGCAGATTGCATCCGTCTACTTCTACGGCAGGTATCTCAAGTATGAACGGGGAATTCCACAGACACACTGGGACTGCCGCGCATGCCGGGGAAAAGGCTGTGAAAAGTGTAACTTCACCGGCAAACAGTATCCGACCTCGGTCGAAGAACTGATTGCGGAGGTGCCAAAACAGATGTTTGCAGCGGAAAACGGAGTCTTACACGGATCCGGCAGAGAAGATATTGATGCCCTGATGATCGGTACCGGCAGACCGTTTGTCATGGAGATGCAGAATCCGAAAATCCGAAACGTAGATCTGCGGGAACTGGAATCTGCGATTAATGCATCCGCCGCACCCCGTGTCCAGGTAAAACTGGAACGGTGGTCTGACAAAAAAACGGTGGAAATGCTTAAATCACACAAAGGGCATAAAACATACAGGATTCTGGTCGATATAGACGACAGTATCTCTCTTGAAACAGTCCGGAATGCGGTATCAAAGCTGAAAGGAGCCTTGATTCACCAGCGCACGCCTGAGCGCGTAGCTCACCGCAGAGCGGACCTTGTCAGAGACAGAACAGTCGTTGATATCGAGTGTCTCGGAATAGAGGATTCCCTCTACCGCATCGAGGTTGTGGGAGAAGGCGGACTCTATATCAAAGAACTCGTATCAGGAGACGGGGGCCGAACAACCCCGAGTCTCGCTGAAATCCTCGCCGTCCCCGCCAAAGTTGTCGCGTTAGACGTGGTGCAGGTCGACGGAATTAATAATGGAGATGAGTAAAAATGGCAAAACATAACGGTATTAAGAAACGGACACGGTATAAGCTTCAGAAGGGTCTTCGTGAGCGCGGAATGCCGAACGTAACCTCGGTCATCCAGCACTTTGAAGAGGGGCAGAAGGTTCACATCGTCATTGAGCCGAGCGTGCAGAAGGGCATGCCGCACCCGCGTTTCCACGGCAAGACCGGCACGGTTCTTGGTCAGCGCGGTCGCGCCTGGCTTCTTGAGATCAAAGACGGCAATGCAACCAAAGTGGTCATCTCCCGTCCGCAGCACCTCAAGGCACAGAAATATTAACCCCCAAATACTAATTTTACATTTACTTCAGGGTCACAGACATGAAAGTGAAAAAAGTTATCAGCGAAGAAATGATGTCGCTGCCGGAACTTCG
>DALTYF010000101.1 GCA_029986195.1 Methanocorpusculum sp.
GTCTGATCATTTTCCTGATCGTTGCTCTCATCTTCGGCATTATGTCTTCCATGGCTATTGTCCGGTTTGCAAAGGAGGAGAGCTTCGGTGCGGCATTCCAGTTTGGTGAGATCTTTAAGATTATCGGAAAGATCGGCTGGATTCACTACATCCTGTCCATTATCGTTCTGGCAATCATCTTCGCAGTGATTGGTTTCATCTGTGGACTGCTGATGATCGCCCTGATTGGTTTCATCTGTGGACTGCTGATGATCCCCCTGATTGGATTTATCCTGATGCTGATCCTCCTCCCGTTCCTGTGTATCTGGCAGGCACGGTTCGTTGCCAACCTGTATGAGTCCGCATAAGGCGGGTTCAACCAACTTTTTCTTTTTTGTAAGTTCTGAAACTCAAGGAAAGTTTGTGCCGTGATAAAACACATTCTCTGCAAAGAGCATCATCCGCACAGGAATGGAAAAACGGAGGATACTCCTGGATCTGCAAATAACTAGGTTTTTTTGGTTTCGGAACGGTTACAGATCAAGGGGGGAAAAACGGAGGATACTCCTGGATCTGCAAATAACTCCTCGCGGCGTTCACACGTCTTGAAAAAATGCTGATCCGGTACAACACCGTCAAAATCTCATCAGAGTCCGGATCGGGATACCAAGGAAATCCCGGACCAAGGCGCTCATCAGAAAATTGTGAGAGACAACAGACAGACGACACGGGGGTATCAGTATGAACTCAAAGAATTCCCGTGCAGTACATTTCGTGGCAGTACACAAGAAAGTTCATCATATATCCGTTCCACATAATAAGAGCGTACGGCTAAATAAGGCGCGAGGGTTGCCAAGCCAGGTTAACGGCGCAGGGCTTAGGACCCTGTCTCAAGGAGTTCATGGGTTCGAATCCCATCCCTCGCATTGATGGAGAATATGCTCAAAATTTCTATTTCCGGGCTGCGGCACTTTGCCGGGTATGTGGTGCCGGTGCAAGGTCTTCTGGTCTTTTACGGGAAGAATGGTGCAGGAAAATCCTCGGTTGCCACGGCGTTTGAGATGTTGTCGGCAGTTGCAGGGCGTTCCCTTGGCGACTGGACGGAGGTGTTCGGGAACTGCGGGGCTCTGTTTCATTTCGGGCCGGAGTGTACCGGGGAGATTGTTCTTGGGGTGGAGCGGGGCCGCGAGTCCTACCGTGCGGTTCTTGTGCGGGACCCAAAGGATGCGGAGCGGCTGATCGTTGCCCGCGAGCAGCTGGTGGTGCAGGATCAAAAGGATGATACGCAACTGGAAAAGATCGAGGTCCGGACCGGCGAGCGGGAGAGCATCTTCGGGGTTCCCGTGGAGCCTGAGCCGCGCGATGTGTACCGGATCATGCAGGAGATGAGCCGCTGGTGGATCGGTCATCTTGTTCCGTCCGCGATGCGGAACCCGGAGACAAACGATACAGGCAGACGGCTTTATCCGACCGGCAGAAATCTGGAGGCATGTCTTCTCCGGTTTGCGGCGAGTATGCCGGAAGCGTTTTTTGCGGTGGAAGCTGCTGTTTCAGCGGTTGAACCGGAGTTTGTCCGGTTTGCGATTGTGACCGAGGACGGACACAAGCGGCTGATGTGGGAGTCAAAGAGCCAGGCAATGCTTATTCCCTACCAGTATTTTTCTGAAGGAACACTGCGGCTGCTTGCCTATGCGGTGCTCTTTTCTTCGCCGGAGCTGCCTGAGGCAGTTGTTATCGATGATATTGAAACGGCACTTGATGACGGTCACATTGCGGCATTGATGCAGATTGTGCAGGCTGCCGGAAAACGGACAAATATTATTCTGACCACCCGTTCAGCGAAGGTTGCAGAGTGTGCCGGGGCTGCACTCCAGGAGATATAATTTATTTGACATAAGACAATATAGTTAGCAACATCTATGTTGCGTCGTCCTGTTCTCATTCTTCCGGTTCTCTTACTGCTGCTGATTGTAAGTATTTTTGTTACGACCTGTATCGGGGTGTCCGGTCTGTCGCTGTGGAATTTTGATACGGCGATGATTCAGAAGCTGTTGTTTGAGGTCCGGCTGCCCCGGGTGTGCGGTGCGGTACTGGTCGGGCTCGGGCTGGCTGCGGCGGGATGTGCGATGCAGGGTCTGTTCCGTAATCCGATGGCGGATCCCTATATTATCGGGACATCATCGGGAGGGGCACTGGGGGCTGCGTTTGCGATTGTGTTTCTCGGCGGACTGTTTATGCCGGTTCTTGCGTTTGCCGGGGCGACACTTTCCACGGTTGTGGTGTATATTATTTCTCTCCGGCACGGACGGGTGGCGGTGGAGACGCTGCTTTTGTCGGGTATTGCAGTGTCGCTGTTTTTGTCTGCGATGCTGTCGTTTCTCATGTATATTTCAGGAAATTCCCTGCATCAGATTATGTTCTGGATGATGGGCGGGTTCTGGAATGTGTACTGGGATGATGTGATTCTGGGTCTTTTGATTCCCGCAGCGTGCGTGGTGGTGTTTGTGTTTTCCCGTGATCTGAATGTGATGGCTCTTGGAGAAGAGGAGGCGGTGCATCTGGGAGTGAATACCGAGAAGACGAAGCGGATTCTTTTGCTGGTATCTTCCTTTATCACCGGTATTGCGGTGTCGATTGCGGGGTGCATCGGATTTGTGGGTCTGATTATTCCCCATATTATGCGGATTCTGACAGGGCCGGATCACCGGGTCCTGCTGCCCGCATCGATGATGGCAGGTGCAATTCTTCTGATGTGGGCGGATACGGCTGCACGGACACTGCCGGTTGAGATTCCGGTGGGTATTATTACAGCGTTTCTGGGTGCTCCGTTCTTTATTTACCTGCTGCGGAGGAGGACACAGGTATGACGCCGGTGATCTCTGCGGAGCAGTTGTCGGTGAGTTACGGGGACCACAAGGTTCTCCGGGATCTTTCTCTTGCGGTTGAGGAAGGGCGGTTCATTGGTATTCTCGGGCCGAACGGGTGCGGGAAGACAACGTTCCTGCGGGCATTGTCGCGGATTCTTGCGCCGGATGCAGGAGCGGTGCTGATTGAGGGGCTGGATGTTGCGGCGTATGATACACGGGAGCTTGCACGGATTCTCGGGTGCGTGCGGCAGGAGACGGATGTTGCGTTCCCGTTTACGGTCCGCGAGATTGTACTGATGGGCCGCCATCCGCATATCGGACGGCTTGCGCCTCTGGAGGAGGCGGATCTGTCGATTGCGGATGAGGCGATGCGGCGGACGAATACGCTGCATCTGGCGGATAAGCTGATTACGGAGGTGTCGGGCGGTGAGCGGCAGCGGGTACTGATTGCGCGGACGCTTGCGCAGCAGCCAAAGATTCTGCTGCTGGATGAGCCGACGTCGCATCTCGATATTAATCATCAGCTGGAGATTCTGAGTCTGATTCAGGAGCTGACACCAAAGATTACCGTGGTGGGAGTGTTTCATGATTTTAATCTTGCCTCCTATTTCTGTGACCGGCTGATTCTGATGAGCGGGGGACAGATTATGGCGGCGGGAACTCCTGCGGAGGTGCTGACGGAGGAGCGGATCTCGGAGAATTTTTCGGTACGGATGCTAGTGCATATGCATCCTCTGACAGGGAAGCCGTATCTGGTTCCGGCGTATGATGTTGCGGCAGTTACAGACGGGATCCGGGCGCATGTAATTTCGGGCGGGGGGTCCGGATCGGAGCTGTATCACCTGCTGCTTCTGCACGGGTGCCGGGTTACCGCGGGGGTGCTTGCGGCAAATGATTCTGATGCGGCGGCAGCCGCGGCGCTCGGGATTGAGGCGGTGGTTGAGCCGCCGTTTGCGGCAGTGTCGGCTGCGGCGGTTGAGCGGCTGCGTGGTCTGGTTGCGGAGGCGGATGCGGTGGTGGTTGCAGGGATGCCGGTCGGTCAGGGGAATCTGGTAAATCTGTCGGTCCTGAAAGGTGCTGATGTGCCGGTGTACTTCCTTGGACAATGCGAGGATTATGCGGGCGGGGCAGCGGATGTTCTTTTTGCGGAACTTACCGGGAACGGGGCGGTTGCGGTGGTGTCGGCTGCGGATCTGATGCGGCGGATTCTCTCATGAGACGGTTTGGTGTTTCGACGAACTGTCTGATGGCAGAGCCGCTTGCGGATGTTCTGATGCGGCTTTCGGAGATATGCGATCTGGTGGAGATTCAGTGCGATGCAAGGCATTCACTGTTTTTGTATGAGGATGTCTGCAGGGAGTTTGATCTGCGGTACACGATTCATGCGCCGACGGGAGACGGAAATATTGCGTCTTCGCTTGAGCTGATGCGGCGGATGAGTATTGCGGTGCTCCACGAGACTACGGAAGCCGGGGATCGGAACGGTGCGGAGACGCTGGTGATTCATCCGGGTTTTTGTCTGTATCCGGACGAACGGGATGCGTCAACTGCGGCGATGCTGCGGAGTTTTGCGGAGCTCGGGGAGATGCAGGAGGAGTTTTCCGTCCGGTTTGCGGTGGAGAATCTCGGGAGCTGGGACTGCTGCAGGTTTCAGACGCCGGATCTTCTTGCATGCATCCGGGAGTGCGGTCTGTCGTTTGCGCTGGATGTGGGGCATGCAAATCTGACGGGAACACTCGGGGCGTTTCTTGCGGAGAAACCGGATCATCTGCATCTGCATGATAACTGCGGGGTGTGGGATGAGCATGCGGCGTGCGGATCAGGGATGATTGATTTTTCCCCGGTACTTGCAGCGGCGGGGTCTGCGACGATGATCGTGGAGGTTATGCGGTTTGCAGATGTGGAAAAGAGTATTTCGTTTCTGGAAGGTTGCAGATGAACGGATGTGTGTGACGAACTACAGCAGTCAATAAACGAACGCAGGCATACCCTCGTCACTCAAAAAAAGGAAA
>DALTYF010000102.1 GCA_029986195.1 Methanocorpusculum sp.
ATGGTTGGCGCGAAGGGCGCAAAGAACTACTAAATCTTTTCGTGGCATCACACCCTTGTTTTCGGAAGGATCAATCTGTACTACCTCACCGGAACGATTCAGGACGGGGTTCTGGTTCTGCGCAGAAACGGAGAAGTACAGTTTTTTGTGCGCCGGAGCTATGAACGGGCACGTGAAGAGTCGCCGCTTGATGCGATTCACCCGATGAAAAGTTACCGCGACATGCAGGAATTTCTCCCCGCAGACCTCGGACGAACCTTTGTAGAAACGGATCAGGTGCCGGTCGCAGTACTTGACCGGCTGCAAAAATACTTCCGGCTGGATGTGATACTGCCGCTCGACCCCGTACTGCTGCATCTCCGCGCGGTAAAAAGCCCGTATGAACTTGCATTCCAGCGGAAAGCAGGACGAGATCACGATCATCTCCTGATGGAGATTGTACCGGAGATTCTGCGCGAGGGAATGACCGAAGCACAACTGTTCGGCGAACTCTACCGGGCAATGATGAACATGGACCATCAGGGTCTGGTGCGGTTTGCCGGATTCGGAACAGAGATGCAGATCGGCCAGGCAGGCTTTGGCACAACAACCCTTCTACCCACCTGCTTTGACGGACCCAGCGGCATGATGGGTGCGTCGGCGGCTATTCCCTCCGTCGGCGGACGGGATCGCACCCTCGCAAAAGGAGACAGGGTCTTCGTGGACATTGGCTACGGCTACTGCGGCTACCACACAGACAAAACACAGGTGTACTCCTTCGGCGGGAAACTGCCGGAACATGCACTGGCACTGCATGAAGAGTGCATTGCGGTACAGAAAAAAGCCGCAGGCCTTCTTGCAGCAGGAACCATCCCGTCCGAAATCTATACCGAAGTCATCGCAGACCTCAGCCCCGCACTTGCAGAGAACTTTATGGGATACAACAGCCGCCGTGTCTCCTTCCTCGGTCACGGCATCGGCCTCGTCGTCAATGAGTGGCCGGTAATTGCACGGGTTTTTGACTCCCCGCTTGCGGAGAACATGGTCATTGCACTTGAACCAAAGACCGGTGTCCGGGGTGTCGGAACAGTGGGCGTCGAAGACACCTATGTGGTCGGGAAATCCGGCGGTGAGTGCATCACCGGCGGCGGAAGACCGGTTCTTGAGCTGTAAATCTCACGGTTCCATTCCTCCCGGAGACAGTTGCACCGCCAACCGGTTGGTTATCTTAATACTCTCTCGGCGCATAGATCTACTGCTTCAGGTGTATATACAACATGGCAGATGAAACGGAAGGATTACCGCCGCGAAGTGATTTCAGCGCGTGGTACAATGAGGTTATCCGGCGTGCGGAGATTATGGATGTCCGCTACCCGGTGAAGGGACTGTATGTGTGGTATCCGTTCGGATTTGCGCTCCGCAACCACACCTACACGCTTCTCCGCAGCCTCCTGAACAGAGATCATGAGGAAACACTCTTCCCGCTTCTGATCCCGGAGACGGAGTTCATGAAAGAGGCCGAGCACATCAAAGGCTTTGAGGACGAGGTGTACTGGGTTACCCACGGCGGTCTTTCTCCGCTGGATGTCAAACTCGCACTCCGCCCGACCTCGGAGACGGCAATCTATCCGATGTATGCGCTGTGGATCCGGTCGCATGCCGACCTCCCGCTGAAACTCTATCAGATCGTGAACACATTCCGGTACGAGACAAAGCATACCCGTCCGCTGATCCGGCTCCGGGAGATCACCTCCTTTATGGAATCCCACACGGTGCATGCAACCTGGGACGAGGCAAACGAGCAGGTGGAGTATGAACTTGCACTGACACAGGAGTTCTACCGCGACCTCGGTGTTCCGATCATCATCTCCAAGCGGCCCGACTGGGACAAGTTCCCGGGTGCGGACTTTACCATGGCGGTTGATGCGGTGATGCCGGACGGCAGAACCCTGCAGATCGGAACGGTGCACCACCTCGGTGATCACTTCTCTAAAACGTTCGGCATCACCTATGAGGATGTGGAGGGTGTTCAGCAGTTCGGATCGCAGACCTGCTACGGCATCTCCGAGCGGTGCATTGCCGCAGTTATCGGCGTGCACGGCGATGACAAAGGACTCGTGCTTCCGGCGACCGTTGCCCCGACGCAGGTTGTCATCATTCCGGTCATCGTCGGCAAACGCGGCGATGAGATTCTTGCAGCGGTAAAGACGCTGGAAAGCGAACTCAAAACCGCCGGTCTTCGCGTGAAGACGGATGCCCGCGACATGCGTCCCGGCGCAAAGTACTATCACTGGGAACTGCACGGTGTCCCCCTCAGGGTGGAACTCGGTCCCCGCGACCTTGACAACCATCAGCTGGTCTGTGTGAACCGTCTCGGAGTAAAGACGATTGTTCCGTGCGAAAATGCCGCAGAGTCGGTGAATAAGCTGCTCGACGAGGCCCACGACCAGATCCTTGCGCGTGCGGAGAACCATCTGGAAAGCCATCTGATGACGGCTGCAACTCCTGAGGAGTGTAACGAGAAGCTGGACGGCAATGTGGTGGTTGTGCACTGGTGCGGCTGCCGCGACTGTGCAGACAAACTGGAAGAACTGACAAACTCAAGTCTTCTGGGAACCGAGGTTCGCAGCAGATATGTGGTCGATGACGAGGGGCCGTGCATCATCTGCGGCAAGACAGGCAAAGCTGCTCTGGTAGGAAGATCCTACTAACCCAACCATTCTCGAATACTGCGGGGGCCGCCCTCCGCATCAATTGTTGCAATAGGAAAATTTCTGATACGTATGGATATTATCGACAAATATGCAATGGAGCGGACTATCGGCTTCAAGGAACGCCGGTACATCGAGGAACTCCGGATTTTAACGAAAGCCACGGCGATTGACTGCCTGATTGATGACCGGTTTGACCGGATCATCTACGTGATCAAGCAGGGCGATATGGGCCTTGCAATCGGGAAGAGCGGTGACAACATCAAAAAGATGTCACGGGTCCTCGGGAAGCGGATCGAGATGGTGGAGTTTTCCGAGGAACCGGATCACTTTATTGCAAACATGTTCAAGCCGGCAGAGGTGCTGAAGGTGCTGTTCGGCGGGGACGAACATCCGGTAACGGTTATTGTCCCGGAGAAGAGTGATGTCGGTCTGGCAATCGGCAAAGGCGGATCAACGATCGAGAAGGCACGCCAGCTGGTCCGGAGATTTTATTGTAAGGATATCGGGGACATTACCGTTCCCGGAGGAGAAGAAGCATGACGGACGCACAGGTGTTTGATGAGTTGTGGCAGGTTATCTGCGAGCGTGCAAGAGAGGATCCGGGCAGAAAATCGTATGTTCGTCATCTTTTGTTCCATGAGAAAGGTATCGACAAACCGCTCGAAAAAGTGGGCGAGGAGTCCTGCGAGTTTGTGCTTGCAGTGAAGAACGGACGCGAGGAGGCGATTGTGGGAGAGGCTGCGGATCTGCTGTTCCATCTGATGGTTGCCCTCAAAGCTGCAGACGTGGATTTTGTAAAGGTGGAGGAGGAACTTGAGGTCCGGCGGGCCGGCATGCACCTCCACGACTAACTTTTTTCCGAGTCAGGGAAAGACGAGAGAATCATCCATTCCCCGGATGTACTGCCGAAGCCCTGTTTCAGCTGTTACACGATAGTATAGGCCCCGTCCGCCATCCAGACAGCCCCATAGACGAAGGATGCATCATCACTTGCAAGCATGAGGACAATGTGTGCGATCTCGTCAGGTCTGCCGAACCGCTTCAGCGGCTGAAGGGCAAGGAAACCTGCAAGACCTGCCGCTACATCCCCGGTATCGCGGGCACCGTCATAAAGACCGGGAGTTTCGGTGGTTCCCGGTGCAACGGCGTTGACGCGGATGCCGTACGGCAGAAGTGCAACCGCTGCGGCGCGGGTAAAGGAGGCAATCGCTCCTTTGGAAGCATGGTAGGCGAGGTACCCGGGTGAACCAACCACAGCGAAGGTAGAGGAAAAGTTGACAACTGCACCGCCTTTCTTCTGTGCAATCATGAGTTTTGCCGCCTCACGGGTACAGAGGAAGGTACCGGTGACATTTACATCCATGACACGCCCGAACTCAGTGGCGGTGGTCTCAAGCAGACCTTTGTTGAGCTGGAGTGCGGCATCGTTTACGAGGATATCAATGGTGCCGAAGGTTTGCGTGACCTCCGCAATCATCTGAAGAATATCCGATTCGCACCCGACATCACAGCGGATGAAACGGGCATCTCCTCCGGCGGAAATGATATCAGCTGCGGTGTTTGCACCTTCGGTTTCATCGATGTCAACGACGGCAACTTTTGCTCCGGATTTTGCAAAGAGAACTGCAACAGATCTGCCGATGCCTTTTGCGGATCCGGTGACCACGGCAACTTTACCGGAAAATTTCATGAATGACTGGTTTGTTGTCCAGTAAAAAAAGTGTGAGGGAAGAGGATTTATGATCCTTCACAACGGGTATCGAACTTTTCGTTGAGCATGTGCTCTTTGACGATCGCTTTCTCCGGCACAATGACCTCAGGCCAGAGACGGGTTCCGGAATGAATGGTTACCGCGTTTCGCAGAACCGACCGGGGACCGACCACGGTGTTGTGCTCAATGGAACAGTTGTCGCCGATGATGGTATCGATATCGATGATGCTGCCGGAGATGGTGGTGTTCGCACCAACAACAACGCCGTTGTAGATGGAGGAGGAGAATATTTTTGCATTGTTTTTGATCAGGACATTCTCACCGATACTGGTGTAGGGGCCGATAATGACATTCTCACCGATCGTTACGCCCCTGCCGATGAAGAC
>DALTYF010000103.1 GCA_029986195.1 Methanocorpusculum sp.
TCTTACGGGCATGCCGGAGAACCAGGGCAACACCTGCGATGAGGACAAAAGATGCCGATGCAATGTTGATCGTTCCATAGTAGCTCATAGTAGCTGAGGAACTCTTCATCCTCAATGATCATGTGGAATATCACCATGCAGGCAAGGAAGTGGTACACGATCATACCGACGAGGGCAATGCCCCGGACTGCGTCCACTTCCCAATATCTCTCGCCCATGGTATTCCGTCCTATTTGGTTTCGATGGTTATTATATTTTGATATTGGCGGAGCTCTTTCTCCACCGTGAAATACTATTCCGGGAAAAAAACAGGAGGGGCCGGTTAGTTACCTCAACCATACCAACTCGCAAAAAGAAAAAAATTATTTTCCGTCTTCAGCATCCTTCTTCGGACGCTCAGGTTTCACGTACGTGATGGCAAACGTCTCCTTCCCCCGCTCGTCAGGCGTCGCAAAAGCCGAGTATTCGGTTGCAAACGACAGTCCGCCGAACTTACACAGCTCCACACACTGACCGCAGATGACACACCGGAACCGGTCAATCGTCCACGTCTTCGCCGCACGATCAACAATGATCGCCTGCGACGGACAGCGCTTCATACAGATCGTACACGATGCACACTTTGACGGATCGAATACAATGTGACCGCGGGTCGCATCGTAATGCTGGGCAGGTTCTGCCGGAAACGTTGTCGTCACCGGTTTGCGGGTAACCTGCTTCAGGATAGTTTTCAGCATCTTCATTCCAATCACCTCTCCATACAGCCGATGCATGGATCAATTGTCAGCACAATCTGCGGCACATCCGCAAGTTCTGCGCCTGCAAGCATCGCGACCAGCGACGGAACATTCGTCAGGGTCGGCGTCCGCACGCGGAACTGTGTCAGATACTTTGTGCCGTTGCCGCGGAGATAGTGAATCACTTCGCCGCGGGGCTGCTCGGACCTGCTGAAGTACTCGCCGTCCGGGTTACCCTTCACCGGCACCGCCACCTCGCCGTCCGGCATTGCGGCAATTATTTTGTGAATGATGTCAACGGACTGGAACAGCTCTTTGCACCGCACCTCGCAGCGTGCGTATCCGTCACAGCCGTCTGCCGTTACCGGTTTGAACCCGATGTCCTGATACGCCAGATACTCCGACGTCCGCACATCCATGGAAAGTCCCGAACCGCGTGCAACCGGGCCGACCGCGCCGAGATTGTATGCGTCGTCCGGTTTCAGGATTCCTTTGCCGATCAGCCGCTTCTTCAGTGTGTAGTCGTTCAGGAAAACGTTCACCATCTCCTGCATCTCGGACTCGATGTCCTCAAGCCGCCGGTCCATGCCGGACAGGAACTCATTCGTCACATCGCGGCGGACACCGCCCACCTTGCAGACGCCCTGAATGACCCGTCCTCCGGTGGTCGCCTCAAGCTCGTTTAAGATCGATTCGCGGATCTTCCATGCATTGTAGAACAGACTTTCAAAGCCCAGCGCATCCGCAAACAGACCAAGCCAGAGCAGATGGCTGTGAATACGCGAGTACTCTCCCCACATCGTCCGGAGATAGTTGGCACGTTCCGGAATCTCAATGCCCATCAGTCCTTCCACGCCCTGGCAGAATGTGGAAGAGTGCGTGAAACTGCAGATACCGCAGATGCGCTCCGCAAGATACACAAAATCCGCATACTCACGGCGATCTACGAGACTTTCCAGACCGCGGTGCACGTAACCGATGGACGGCACCGCCTCGACCACGTGTTCGTCCTCGATTACGAGGTCCAGATGAATCGGTTCGGGCAGCACCGGATGCTGCGGGCCGAACGGTACAACCGTTCGTCTGCTGGTCATGATGCGTCCTCCTTCGGGACTTTCGTCACTGTTGGTGCAGGCATTTCCTTCTTTTTGAACGGATAGGGCACACTCGTTCTGATGAACGTTCCGCCGAAGTCGATCGTCATGCCGGTGAAGGTGAATCCGTAGAGATCATGAATCTCGTTCTCGTACACAAACGCCCCGCCGTAGGACGCGCCGATGGACGGGATGACTGTTCCTTCCGGAACGGTCATCCGGTAATGCCGGAGATCATTTTCCCGAGCAAACGAGTAGGTAAGGTCGTACTCCTCAGCCGCCGCAGTACAGGTGATCACCACAAGACGGCGCCCCTCGGCCTTCATGTCAGCCGCTATTTTTTCAATTCCTGCGGGGGACGCAGGGATAACTTCCATCGTCATAGTGAACCTCCGCTGTCAAGTACAGTACGTTTTTGTTCCAGGACGCCAATCGCTTTGACCACGCCCTCAATCAGTGCCTCGGGACGCACCGAACATCCCGGTACATACACGTCTACCGGAATGATCGTGTCAACCCCGCCGGAGACATTGTAGCAGTCGCGGAATACGCCGCCGGACGATGCACAGATACCGACCGCAATAACGACCTTCGGTTCGGGGATCTGGTCGTAGAGGTTTTTCAAAACCTCTTTGTTCTGTTCGTTTACACTGCCGGTCACGACAAAAATATCCGCGTGCGCCGGGTTGCCGGTATTGATAATACCAAACCGCTCCACATCGTACAGGGGCGTCAGGGCTGCGAGAATTTCAATGTCGCATCCGTTGCAGCTGGACGCATTGTAGTGCAGAAGCCAGGGAGATTTTCCTGCCGAACTCATCCAATCACACCTCCGCAGAGACCTATCACCGCGATGTTTGCGACACCGAGAATGATCGTTACAATCCACAGGCTCTTTACCGTCATCCTCCAGGTCACCCGCGGGAACAGGTTGTCCATCAGAATTTCCAGGAAGTAACAGACGATGATGACGATGATGCCGAGAACCGGATTTCCTGCAAAGAACAGAAACATCAGGGCAAGGATAAGGATCGTCTCGTACCAGTGGGCGATTTCCACTTTCGCAAGTGTTCTGCCGGATAAGGACGAGGTCACGCCTTTCACCAGCTCCTGATGGGCGTGGTGGGACGTGGAGATGTCAAACGGCGATTTGCGCAGTTTCAGCGTCAGGACCGCAAACAGCGCGAGGAAGACGCCCGGCAGATAGACAATAGGCGGAACTGCCGACACGAGAATGTCGGAGACGAAGAAGCTGCCCGTTATCATGAAGAATCCTGCTGCAAGGAGGATCAGAATCGGTTCTGCAACCATGACGCCGATCAGTTCACGTTCCGCACCCACAGTCGAGTAGGGGGCGTTTGCCGCATACGCTGCAAGAATCAGGAAGGTGTGTGCAAGGGCAAGGGCAAAGACGATCAGCAGCAGATCACCGCCGGCGAACAGCAGTGCACCGGAGAAGGCAATGAGTACCAGATAGCCGGTGGTGAAGATCATCTCCACCGGGTTTGCAAATGCACGTTCTTTGTGCCAGAGTTTGCTGATGTCGTAGAACGGCTGCAAAACCGGCGGGCCGCGCCGGCTCTGCATCCGTGCGGTAAGCACACGGTCGATTCCTGCGATCAGTCCGCCAAGAATCGGTGCGAGAACGAGGAACAGGACTGCGCCCATTGCTGCAAGTATCAGATTCATATTGTCACCCCCAGAAATGCGAACGCAAACATGACGATGATAAGGAGAATGGAGATTATCCAGGAAGGTTTGATCAGAACCTTCTCCCCGCAGTACTCTTCCATGTAGTAGTTTGCGGATTTCGCTTCTTTGTACACGTCGAGCGATCCCCGGAATCTGCCGGTTTCATCGACACCGCGACCGCAAAGGTAGGGCGGGAGTGCTCTGCCTGCGGCGGAGCCGAAGTGCGCTGCAAGTATGAGGATCGCAAGTATGAGGAACATGACAGCGATCATCAGGAGATTGTCAACCAGGAGGATGTTTGCCGCATCAGCGGCGTATCCCGAACTGGTCAGCGCAAGGTAGGGGTCGATGAACAGACTGATGATTGCAACGAATCCGACACAGCAGATGAGGGTAAGTGCGCCGGTTGTTACAACGGCTATCTTTTCCGAGAGATGAAGAACCGTATCCGGTGCTGCCGGGCGGTTCATGCGCATGAACAGTTTGCCGAGCCACTTCGTCCAGAAGAATATGGTGAATGCGCTGCCGAATGCAAGGAGGATGACGAATGCCCAGCCGAACGGAGCGTCAAGGAATGCGATGACTGCCGCCCATTTGGAGATGAGCATGCCGAACGGTGCAAGGTACATGCCGCAGATGCCGATGACCATCATGGTTGCCAGAAGCGGGAGCCGGACAAGCAGTCCGTCCATGTCTTCAATGTCGCGGCTGCCGATTCTGTGTTCGACCGCACCGACACACATGAACAGGAGTGCTTTTGCAACTGCGTGGAAGATGATCAGAAGGATTGCTGCCATGACCGCTTCCGGGGTACCGATTCCGGCACAGGCGGTTATCAGGCCGAGGTTTGCGATGGTTGAGTAGGCGAGGACTTTCTTTGCGTTGCTCTGCGAGATGGCAAGGGCGGAGGTTACAAAGAAGGTGAAGACACCAATCGCGGCAAGGGCTGTGCCGACGGCGGTATGTGCAAAGACAGGCGCGAAGACGACCAGCAGATAGACGCCTGCTTTTACCATGGTGCTGGAGTGCAGCAGGGCGGAGACCGGGGTCGGTGCGACCATTGCGCCGGTGAGCCATGTTGAGAACGGCATCTGGGCGGCTTTGGTGAGACCGGCAACAGCAATGAGCGCTGCCGGGATGGTGAGCACTGCCATTTCATGGTAGCCGATAATGCCGGTGATGCTGAGGAGGTTGGCTCCGAACGGTTTTATCTCCAGAAGGGAGATCATTGCAAGGGTAAATGCGATGCCACCGATG